>CAYYOY010000044.1:0-9915 GCA_964473265.1 uncultured Oscillospiraceae bacterium | reverse complement strand
TATTACCGGGCTGGAAATGCGCTTAAACTCGAACCGTTGGCAACGCGAAAGTATAGTGGCTGGCACCTTTTGCACTTCGGTTGTAGCCAAAATAAAAATAACATGTGCCGGCGGTTCTTCCATTATCTTCAGCAGAGCGTTAAAGGCCCCGGTGGAAAGCATGTGGGTTTCATCAATGATATACACCCGGTAACGGGCCAGGTTGGGGGTAAAGGCGGCTTCCTCGCGCAGCTCGCGGATGTTATCCACACCGCCCCAGCTGGCGGCGTCAATTTCCAGCACATCCACCACCGAGCCGTTGTCTATGCCGTGGCAAATTTCGCAAAGGCCGCAGGGGTTGCCGTCCCGTGGCTGCAGGCAGTTTACCGCCTTGGCCACCAGCTTGGCACAGGTGGTTTTGCCGGTGCCGCGGCTGCCCATAAATAGGTAGGCATGGGCAGGGTGGCCGGTGCGCATCTGGTTTTTTAGGGTGGTGGTAATGGCCTCCTGGCCAATTACATCGTCAAAGCTGGCAGGCCGATACCTGCGATACAATGCCCGGTAGATACGCAGCCCCTCCTTTGCCAACAAAACAGTTGCCTCCACCCTGCCCTATGCGCTTGGTTACGAATACACAGGTTGCCTGCGGCACATGCTGCCGCCGCTTAATGCTGCTCGGTTCCCCGCCTGACATGGTTCACAGCGGCCGCATTGCACAGGACCCGTGTATCCGTAGGCAAACGCATACGGCAGTGTGGAGGCAAAATACTTGCCGGAAGAAATTATACTATATCCCGGCATAAAAAACAAGGGGAAACAGGGTTGACAAACCTGCTTAAGAGGTGTATACTCCAAACTGTATTAATTGAACTAATACAATTAAAACAGCAAGGGGGAAGGCCATGGCCTTTTACGAGATGCCCGCCAAATGCTTAATGACCTCTCCGGCAAGAATAAGCCCGGCTACCGACGGAACAAAGGGCAAGCTGCCGGGTGTTTGACGCTTTTGGCTATCCTTTTCAATTTCGCACCGGTGGGGTGAGGGCGGCTCTTTGGAATAGAGCACCCGCAGCGCCGGCACGCCGCGTTCCCGCAGGGCCTTGCGCATGGCCTTGGCCAGCGGGCAGACAGAGGTTTCGTAAATATCGGCAACACAAAAAGCGGTGGGGTCAAGCTTATTGCCCGCCCCCATACAGCTTATGATAGGCACCCCGGCCTTGTGGGCCTGCTGGGCAAGCTCCAGCTTGGCGGTAACCGTGTCGATCGCGTCCACTACATAATCGTAGCTTTCCAGTGGGTATTCGTGCGCGTTTTCGGGCATGTAAAAGCAGGCGTGGCACTCTACCTGTGCCTGAGGGTTAATATCGCGAATGCGCGCCGCCATAATTTCCACCTTAGGCTGGCCCAGCGTACTGTGTAGCGCCACCAGCTGGCGGTTAAGGTTGGTAAGGCTTACAACGTCGTTATCGAAAAGGGTAATATGCCCCACGCCCCCGCGGGCAAGCCCTTCGGCCACAAAGGAGCCCACGCCGCCCACGCCAAACACAGCTACCCGGGCATTTGCCAGCCGCTGCAGCCCTTCGCTGCCCAGCAGCAGTTCGCTGCGGGAAAATGGCCCTAGCATAAAAGCTGCAGCGCGCCCGAAAGCTCTTTGCCCGCTGAAAGGGCACTAATAGCGCTGCCGGCAGCATTGGTGTTGCCCACCAGCAATACGCCGCAAAGTTTGTTGTGCCGGAAGGTGAGCAATTTATAATCACCCAGGGGGTCGTGCAGGGTAACACGCTTTAAATCTTCCCCGCGCAGGAAGCCACCCGAAAAGAGCATGATGCCAGCCCCTTCAAAAATGAGGGCGGGCGGCTGGGGGGTATAGGGCTGTGCAAAGCCGGCCATGGCAGCGGCTGCGGCCCGGCCCTGTGCAGAGGCTTCGGGCCAGTTGCCGGCGGTTTTGCCGCCAACCTCGGCGCAATCTCCCGCGGCAAAGATGCTGGGGTCGCTGGTGGTCATGTGTTCGTCTACCACAATGCCCCGGTTTACCGTAAGGCCTGCCTGTTTGGCCAGCTCTGTTTCGCTGCGGATACCTGCCGAAACCAGCACCATATCGCAGGGCAGACGGGTGCCGTCTGCCAGCACAACGGCGTCGCTTTCCACCGAGGCAATAGTTGCGGCTGTGTAAATTTCCATGCCCTTCTTTTGCAGCGCCTGTGCAAGCATGTGCGAAGCGTGGGTATCTGCCTGCAGCGACATAATCTCCGCCTCGCGTTCTACCACAGTAACTTCTACATTGTGCTCATACAACGCAAGCGCGGCTTCCAGCCCCAGAATACCGCCGCCCACTACAACCGCACGGGTAGCGCTTTCGGCCAGCTGCGTTACTTTTTCAGCGTCGGCAAAGCTGCGCAGCACCAAAACCGGCATGCTGCTCTGGGTGCTAACCGGGCAAAAGGCCTTGGCACCAAGAGCCAGTAGCAGTTTATCGTACGAAATGCTGCTAGCGTCGGCCAGTGTGAGTATTTTTTCGGCGGGGTGTAGCTCGGTGGCCATTTGGTAGAGCAACTTTACATTGTTTTCTTCAAACCAGCTTTGTTCCTCCAGCGTAATGGCAGCCAGCGAAAGGCCGTCGGCAACCACGTCCGAAAGGGCGGGGCGGTTGTAGGGCAGAACCCCTTCGCCGCACAGCAGGGTAATGCTTGCCGTCTGGTTAATTTGCCGCAGCAGCTTGCAGGCTTCCAAGCCCGCTACGCCGCCACCTACTATTACAAAGTGTTCGTCGGTATCCTGCCTTTGGCTCTGCTCAGCCTGGCCCACCGGCTCGAAGGCCGAGGTGCCCGCGCCGCACACCGGGCAAATTTCAGGCGGGGTTTTGCCGTCGAATTCTTGGTTGCAAATTACACACCGCCAGCGCTGGGGGGCAGGCGCGCCTATCTCTTCAAAGGCGTCGGCACCCGCACCGCAAATGGGGCAGGGAATAGGCGGTTCGTTGCCTTCAAATGCCTGGCCGCAAACCTTGCAGCGCCACTTTTTATTTTCCATTCGCTACACCCGCTTTCTGTCTGCTAATTCTACTTGGTTAGTGCAAGGGCGAAATCTTTGCCAAAGGCAAGGGCATCGGCCAGCTCATCTTCCGAGGGCCTGAAGTGCACCTTCAGCCCAGGTAGAGGCAGGTTTAGCCGCAGCTGCTCCATACGGGCTATCAGGTTGGGCACAGCCTCGCCGCTCCAGCCATAGGAACCAAAAGCACCGGCCAGCTTGCCCTTGTGAATAATGGGGTTAAGCCCCAGCATCATTTTGTAGATAGGAGGCAGAGCGTCGCCCACCAGTGTGGGGGAGCCCAGCAAAAAGCCGTCGGCTTCTGCCACAGCGGCAGCAGCGGCATCGTGGTCGTCGCTTACAAGGTCGTAAAGGGTTACGTTCTTTACACCGCCGGCCTGAATGCCCTCGGCAATCTTTTCGGCCAGCTGCTTGGTGTAGCCGTAGGCCGAAACATAGCAGATAACGGCCTTGGGTTCACCCTTGGGCGCGGGGGTAGACCATTGACGGTATAGTTCAAGATATTTTGGGATGTCGCTACGCAGTACTGGGCCATGCCCGTTGCCAATAAACTCCAACTCAAGGCTTTCCAACTTTTTCAGTGCCGAAAGCATGTGCGGGTTTCTGTAGGGGCCCATAATGTTATCGAAATAATATTTATAGGCGTCGTAAAAATCGCCCTCAATAAGGTCACTAAAGATCCTAGGGTCGCTGTAGTGGCAGCCGAAGGAATCGCAGCTGAAGAGAGCCTTAGCCTCGGGAATATAGGTGTACATGGAATCGGGCCAGTGCAGCATAGGCACCGAAATAAACTTAAGGGTAAGGCCGCCAAGGTCGAGGGTATCTTTTTCGGTAACAACCTTGTGGCGGAAGGGGTGGTTGATAATATCTTTCATAAAGCTGATAGCCGTGCCGGTGCCAATAACAGTGGCGTTTGGGGCAAGCTCCAGCAGACGTTCCACAGCACCGGAATGGTCGGGCTCAGTGTGGTTGAGCACAATGTAATCCAGCTCGGAAAGTGGACAAACCTCTTGAATTTTGGCAATATGCTCATCGAAAAACTTAAGCTTTACGGTTTCAAACAGGGCGGTTTTTTCGCTACCGCGCACGAGGTACGAGTTATAGGTGGTGCCATAGTCGGTGTACATTACAATATCGAATACGCGTAAATCGGGGTCGAGCGCGCCAACCCACCAGATGTTCTCCTTTGCTTTGAGTGCCTTCATAAGATAGCTTCCTTTCTTGGCAAATATATAGAATTAAAAAAATTTACCATTCAAATTTTAACATAGAAAAATCTGCCTTTCAACTGCTATACGCGAAATTGTGCACAGGCAAGCCGTAAAAAAGAAGCAGGGAATACATGACTAACTTTTTACCTTTTCTTTTTCCTTGCAAAAATGTCGATTTGTAGGTATAATGCATTTATACTTTGTTTTTTAAGCACAAATGCACAAATTTTACAGAATTAGCTAAAAAACCAAAAATTGGAGAGTGGAATTTTGCACTACCTTTTATACTACCTTTTATTCATTCCTCTAGGGCTTTTTGCGCTCTACTTTGTAGTAATGGCTGTACCGACATTTTTTAAGAACCGCAACAAAATTGGCGAATACGCACCGCAGAAACGTTTGGCGCTACTCATACCCGCGCGTAACGAGCAGCAGGTTGTTACGAACCTTGTAAAGAGCCTGCATCAGCAAAATTATCCCAAAGAGCTGTACGATATTTATGTGCTGCCCAACAACTGCACCGATCAAACGGCTCAGGTAGCGCTGGATGCCGGCGCTAAGGTTATGGAGATTACCCGCAAGGTGAAATCGAAGGGCGAAGTGCTGGAATTTGCGTTTGATAAGCTAATGACCGAAGAAAACCACGACGCCTACATAATTCTTGATGCCGACAACACCGCGCACCCCAATTTTTTACAAAAAATGAACGACGCCATCTGCGAAGGCTACGAAGTGGCCCAGGGTAACCGCGACAGCAGCAACCCCGAAACCAGCTGGGTGAGCGGTAGTTCCTCGCTCTACTATTGGTTCCTCAATGTGTTTATGCACCGTGCGCGCATGAACATAAAGAAATCTGCCGTGTTGAACGGTACCGGCTTTATGGTACAGCGGTCGGCTCTGGAGCGCATTGGCTACCATACGGTTACCCTTACCGAGGATATTGAATTTTCGCTGCAGTGCGGCATGAACGGCATTCGTATCGGTTTTGTGGAAGATGCCATTATCTACGACGAGCAGCCCACCGATATTCGCACCTCCATGAAGCAGCGCAAGCGTTGGTCGGCCGGGTGCTACCAGCTTCTTTCTACTTACCGAAAGCAACTGTTTTCCCCTAAGAGCTTCCGCCGCAACGCAGTTGCCCGTATGGATATGATTTTTGTCGTAACCACGCCGCTTATTCATTTGCTTTACTTTGTGCTTTCAGTTCTTATGATTTTGTTTAAGCTTACCGGGAATGTGGTTATGCCGGAATATGCCGCCTATTCTGTATTCTTTACCTTCTACGAGGTATACTCGGTGTTCATTACCTATGGCATACAGGTGATTATTGGCATGGTTACGATAGGCCTTTACCACAAGCGCTTGTTGCCCTCGCTAAAGGCAATTTTCAGCTTCCCGCTGTTCCTGCTTACCTGGCTACCGCTGAATATTGTTTGCCTGTTTAACAACAATATTGTTTGGGAACCCATTCGCCACACCGGCGGACATGCCGTGCGTACAAGAAAGCGCATTCCCAAGCCCAGCTTTTTGGAATAACAGAAATGTATAATGCTGCCACCCCCTCGTATACTAACGGCAAAAGGGGGTGGCAGCAATGCCTAAAAATGAAAGCCCGCAAAAAGATAGCTCTGTGCGGGAGGATAAAACCAACAGCCCGCAACCCATAATGCGCGAAGACCAGAACCAGCATCATAACATTAAAAAACAAGCCCAGGGCCCCAACACCAAACGATAAACCAGCAAACACCCTAAACTGTAGGTTTGGGGTGTTTTTTCGCGAAGGCGTACACAGGGCAGGCTACCCGGTAGCCGGGCGGTTGGGCGTGCGCAAGGGAAGTAAATGCCCGGCGGGGCATTTACTTCCCTTGCACACAGCCGCCTTCGGCGGCTATAAAAACAGGCAGAGAAATTCCCTGTGAATTTCTCTGCCTGTTTTTATGCCCAACGGCCCGGCCACCGGGTTTGCCTGCCCGGGCCGTGAGCGGTAATACGAAACCTATAAAGCCTCGGCCTGCGCAGGCTGTTTGTAAAATGCCAGGCGTATAGCCACCACCAGGGCATAAATGCCTATGGCCAGCACAACAAACCCTTGCTCCACCGCCGGCCCCCATGAAAAGGTTACGCCCGACATTCCAACCGCAATGCGAGGAATGGCCAGCACAAAGCAAAGCAGCGAAGCCAACAGTCCGGTAGCTACTGTGCGGGCATAGGTGGTGGGCTTGGCGCCGCCCAGCATAAGCTTGGCGCGGCTTGTGAAAAAGATAAGTGCCGCCGTAAGCGCCAGAACATGCAGCAAATTATCTGAAATGGTGGCAATAAGCGAATAGCCCATAAAGGTACTCAGCAGCAGCACGCACATCCACACCACCGGAAGTAGCGCACCGGCAAGGCCGCTTTCCTGCTTGCTATTGCCTGCCAAACCCGAAAAGCCGCTAAAGACAAACGAGAGCCCCGCGGCAACCGAAAGCAGCTGGCTTGCAAGCTCTAAAACCGGCAGCGTACCTTGCTGGCCAAACAACATTTGAATAATGCCGTTAAAGGCCACAACCTCAACCACAAAACCCATAAAAATTTGCACGCCACAAACCAGCCGGGTATCGGTGGGGTAGTCCTTTTGGCGGGTGTAGGCAGGCCAGAACAGCAGTGCTGCTACACTGGCGGCCAGAAGAATATAAAAGGCGGTAGGCAGGCCGCTGCCGGCCAGGTAAAAGCCGGTGGTATGGTCTATGCCCATAAACTGCAGAATAAGCCGAACGCCCAACACAAGCGTGCAGACCACTGCGTAAACCCATAAAACGTAAGCTTTCATGTTACAACAAAACCCCTTTATGCAAATGGGTAGATGTGCGCGCCCCTGACAAAGAGCGGTGTGTTATTACTTGCCCGAGCTGGAAGAAGAAGCCCCGCTGCTCTGCTCGCCCTCGGAAGAAGACGATTCGTCGCTACCGCTTTCCTGTGGCTGGCTTTCCTGCGGGATGTTAGGGCTGATAGGCATGAGGTCCGATTGATTGGGCAGCACGGCATCTGGCACACCGGGCACCAGTGTAGCGCCCTCTACATCGCGTATGGCGGTAAGATAATAGTTGCCGCTGTTGCGCTTCATCTCGTAAAGCATCACTTTGTCGGCCGCCATCTCATCGCGGGTTTGGCCCTGGCCAATCGTCCAAACATTGCTGGGGGGAATATAGGCTACCGTAAGCACAAAGCTATCGCCCTTACGAACAATTTTATCCACACGCGGGGTGTAGTAGCCAACCTCGCCGGTAAGGGGAACGTGGTAGGCGTTTAAGGTCTCGTCGTAGATATAGTTTATGGCGTAATCGCCGAAGGATTGATGCTCCAGCTTCACATCCGGCCCAAAAAGCTTGGCGGCGGCCACGTCTACGTCGCTGGCCGGCACAATAAGCAGGCGCATTTCGTCATACTGAAAGCTACCGCGTTTTTCACCCAGCAGCGTAGCCCACAGCGAAGATTGCAGCAGTGCCAAAGGCTCTACGTCGGTGGGTTGCTCGAAGGGCACAGGGTCGAACATTACCACCGGCAGCAAATCTTTTTCAAAAGCACCACGCTGCTTGGTGTTGTCCATCATACCTTTGGTAAGGTTCAGGGTGTATACCACCACTGCAACCAGCCCTATGACAGCCAGCAGCGTAAAAACAACGCCGAGTGCAACTGCATAAGGGGTTTTTCGGTGACGCATAAAGGTTTGCCTTTGCATGGGTTAAAATCTCCTCACTCGCGTATTTGTCCACTGCCGAACACAATATATTTTACAGTGGTAAGCTCTTCCAGCCCCATAGGCCCGCGGGCATGCAGCTTTTGGGTAGAGATGCCTATTTCAGCCCCTAGGCCGAATTCGCCGCCATCGGTAAATCGGGTAGATGCATTTACATACACCGCCGCAGCGTCTACCTCTGCGGTAAAACGTTGGGCGTTGGCGTAGCTTTCGGTAAGTATGGCCTCGCTGTGCCCGGTAGAATAACGGGCAATATGTTCCAGCGCCTGCTGCAGGTCATCCACCACACGCACGGCTAAAATATAATCGTTAAACTCGGTGGCGTAGTCCTCTTCGGTTGCGGCCGGCAGGTTGCTGCCTAAAATTTCTCTCGTTGCGGGGCAGCAACGCAGCTCTACCCGGCTGCCCAAGCGCTCGTGTAGGGCAGGCAACAGGGCGGGGGCAATGCCGTGGTGCACCAGTAGTGTTTCCGCTGCGTTGCACACCGAAGGGCGCGAAACCTTTGCATTTTCAATAATATCTACCGCCATGGCAATAGTACAGCTCTCATCAGCAAAAATGTGGCAGTTGCCTACGCCGGTTTCTATCACGGGTACGGTGGCGTTTTGCACCACACTTTGAATTAAACCGGCCCCCCCTCGGGGAATAAGCACATCCAGCAGGCCATGGGCGGTCATCATCTGCTTGGCAACCTCGCGAGAGGTATCTTCCACCAGGCCGACACAAGCAGCCGGCAGGCCGGCCTGCGCCAGCCCCGCACCAATGGCCTGCACAATTGCCTGTTTTGAGGCAAGCGCCTCTTTGCCACCCCGCAGCAGGCAGGCATTGCCCGATTTTAAGCAAAGTGCGGCGGCATCGGCCGTAACGTTGGGGCGTGCCTCGTAAATGATGCCCACTACGCCCAACGGCACACGGGTTTTGGTAATTTTCAGGCCGTTGGGGCGGGTAGTGCCCTGCAGCACCTGGCCTACCGGGTCGGGCAGGGCAATAATTTCCCGCACGGCAGCTGCAATGGCTGCAATGCGCTCGGCCGTTAGGCGCAGGCGGTCTTGCATGGCGGGCGACATACCGTTTTGGGCGGCTGCTGCAAGGTCTTGGCTATTGGCCGCCAGAATTTGGGGCGTTTGGGCTACAAGCTGCTCGGCAATCTGCGCCAGTGCTTGGTTTTTCTGCCGGGTACCAGCCTGTGCCAGCACACCGGCAGCCTCGCGGGCAGCCCCGCACAGCTGGGGAATACTCTGCATACGCCAACCCTCCTTTGTGGTTAAAGCTTGGCAGCCGCCGGTTTGCGGCTGGGGAAACGGGTACCCACCGGCCGGCCTTCCATTAAAATGTCATATAAAACATCCGGCCGCTGGCCGTTGGCAATAATCATATCCACGCCTGCATCGGTGGCAATGCGAGCAGCCTCTAGTTTCGTGTGCATGCCACCCGTGCCCCGGTTAGAGCCTGCCCCCGAAGCCATGGCGGTAATTTCGGGGGTAATTTCTTCCACCACCGGCAATATACACGCATCGGGGTTGGTTTGCGGGTTAGAGGTGTAGAGGCCGTCAATATCGCTAAGTAGAATTAGCAGGTCGGCCCCCAGCAGGTGCGGGCTGAGGATGTTCATGAAGGTTTCGGCGCCACACTGGATGTCCAGCACTTTGCTTTCGGTATTGGACACGCCGGTCTGGAACGGGAAGCCGTAGAAACGCGCCATGCGCGCCGTGGTGGCGCATGCCCACATGGCTTCTATGCCGCCGTAAGCGGGCGCCATGTGCCGCATGTCGTGGCCCGAAAAGCGCGTGCAGTACAAAATTGGGGCGCCCGGCCGCACCAGTTGGCTGTACACAATGGCGGCAAGCACCATGGCGTTGCCGATGGTGTAGGCGCCGGCCATGGTTTGCGGCCCCGACGCGCCCGGCGTGACGCCCGACACGATGAGAACCGCCTGATTTG
>CAYYOY010000043.1:0-10144 GCA_964473265.1 uncultured Oscillospiraceae bacterium | reverse complement strand
CTGTTTTAAGGTTTGCTGCGTCGGGGCGAATGTCCATAAGCTTGGTAATATTCCTGCGGGAACGGGCAACCGCCATGCCTTGCAGTAGCTCACCCACGCCATAGAAAATCATAACAGCCACCGCTTCGGACATATCCCCAATGGCAAAAGCACCCACAGATGCAATGGACATTAAAAAGTTCTCATCAAACACCTTGCCGTGAATAATATTTTTAGCGGCTGTCCAAAGCACCTCTGCGCCGGCAAGCAGATAGGCGGCAATATACAAGGGAACAGCAAAATAGGCAGACATAGGGATAAAGCCGGCTGCAAGAATGAGGATAAGCGCGACGCTAAGCCGCACAATGAACGGAACAAAGCTTTCCGTTTCGCTATGTATATGGTCGTGGCCGCAGCCGCAGGCGTCTTGGTTTAAATTACTGTGTGCATCTACATGGGTTTCCTTTCCGGCTATGCAGCAAGCCGAATGGGCTTGGTGACAATTGTGGCTATCATTCATTGCAATGCTCTCCTTTAATATGCTCTATGCCGCTTTCTAGTAGTTTTACAATGTGGCTGTCGTCTAGACTGTAAAATACATTCATGCCATCCTTGCGCGATTTTACAATTCTACAGTGCTTCAATTCTTTTAGCTGATGGCTGGTGGCAGACTGGCTAATTTCAGCCGCTTCCGCAAGCTCGCTGGCTACACATTCGCCTTCAGAAAGCCTAAGAAGAATTTTCAGACGAGGAACGCTGCCGAATAACTTGTAGATTTCCGATAGACGCTCGAAATCGTCGTAACACATGGTATATTTTTTTGTCATTTGACCTGCAACTCCTGTTTACTATTTGAGCAACTACTCATATTATATGCCCGTAAAATAAATTTGTCAATAGGGTTTGCTTGAAAGTTGCTAGAGTAAAAAAGAAACGAACCCACTTTTCAAGCAGATTCGTTTCAAAAAGTACGGTATATGGCATGCAAGTTATTGCACTACAGGCTTTACGAAGCTTCCGTTTTTCAGTGCGCCTTCATAGGGGTTAGTAATTAGAACATCTCCCTGTGTAAGCCCGGAAACAATTTCTACCCAGCCACCGGCCTTCAGGCCGGTTTGCACTTCCACCAGCCTAGCCCGGCCGGCCTGCACCAGATACACCCCGCTGCCGTTTTTAGTGGGAACAAGGCTTACTGCCGGCACCGAAAGTACCGAATCTGCCACCACAGAAGAGAAGGTGAGCTCCACCGGCTGGCCTGCGCCCAACTGCTCCGGTAACCCTTGCACCGTTATTTCTACCAAGCTTTTGGTTTCGGTAAGGCCGATAGAAGAAACACTCTCTGCACCGATGGGCGAAATAAAGCCAATGGTGCCGGTGAGCTCGCTGCCGTCCGGCAGGCGGCAAGAAACTACTTCCTCCAGCCGCAAACCCATGGCGTCCTGTGCCAGCAGCTGTGCTTCCAGCCGCAGGCTGCCGGGCCGGTACACTCGGGCCACCGGGCTGTTTTCGGCCACGTAGTCTCCTGGCCGAACATACAATTCCCACACAATGCCGTCGTAGGGGGCGGCCACCGGCCCAGCCTCCAGCTTAGAGGTTAAATAGTCGATGGTAACCTGTAGATCTCGCACTGCGGCAGAAGCGTTGCCTGTATTACCAAGGCTTGCCAGCTGTGCCTCGTAAGAGGCTATCAAGCCTTTCATATAAAGGCGGGTTTCCTCCGAGTTATCTGCCTTGGCAATTAGCAGGTTTCGCCGAGCTATTTTCATTTGGTTTTCCAGCGCGAGTAGGGTAGAGCCATCCACCCCTAGATCCTCCGCCTCATTGTAGTCATCCTTGGCCTGTATGTAGACAGTAGCCGCAATGTCGTGCAGCGCTTCGGCAACGGCGTAGTCTTCCCCTTCGCCAAACTGCCGTGCATACTGCTGGCGGGCGTCTGCCAGCTGCAGCTTAATTTGCTCGGCCTGCAGGGTGCTCTGGGAACTAAGCATCTGCTGCTGGTAGCGCAGCGATTGTATCTGGTTTTTCAGCTGGGTTTGGGTAAGGTCTGCATCCAGCGTCATCAGTTCCTGCCCCTGGGTTGCGGCGCGGCCCGCTTCCAGCAGAATGTCTGCCACATAGCCGGTGGTGGGGGCACGCAGAACCATAGTATCGGCAGGGGCCGCCCGGCCCTGCACCGAAAATTGGTCGGCCAGTACGCCATACTCTACCGTTTGGGTAAGCACCGGCTTAGGCGAGAGCAAATATACCGCCCCCGTTGCCACGCAAACCACCGCTAACACAACCGCCAGTAGTATCTTGTATTTCTTTTTCATGGGAAGTACTCCTTTGTGGCAAGCATTTATAGTTATTCACGCTCCCGCAGAAGTTCTGCCGGAGTTAATTTTTTGAGTTTTCTATGGATAGCCTGCGAGCTGATCCACACAGCCGCTAGGGTAAGCACCGTAGCCAGCAACAGCGAGCCGAAATCTACAAAATTGGGTATAGAAAACATTTCAGAAGCAATGGCACTAGAAAGAGCACTGCTGGCCCATGCTGTCATGGGTACACCCAGTAAAATTCCCGCTAGCGTAAGCAGCCATTGGCCGGTGGAAACTACCTCCAGACACTGCCCGGTAGAAAGCCCTAGCATCATCATGGTAGAAATTTCTCGTTTAAGCTCTTCATAGCTGATAAGAGAGCTGGTGTAAAGCACCGCAAAGCCTACCAACACGCCCATTACGGCCATAGAAAAAATCATGGCGCTAGAGCTTCCCAGCATTGAGCGGAACTGGTTAAGCCGCTCAACCCGGCTGGTAACAGTAGAGAAGGCTTGTGCACCATCCAACTTAGCCAAAATCTGCTCTCGAACCTCTACCGGGGCTTTGAGCAGCACCGAGGTAAAGCTGCCCGCGTAATCGCTAATGCGGCCTGCCTCGCGGTAGGAAACAATGCCGGTACTGCCTATGTAGTCGCTGTTTACAGCAGTTACGGTAATACTGCTCTGCCGCTTTTCGGGGTAGGTTACCTCTACCGTTAGGGTATCTCCCGGCCCTACCCCCAGCAAATTTGCCATGTGGCGCGAAATTACCACCCCCGAGGGCTCTACCGAGAGGGGGTTGCCCTCTAGGTCGTATAAGCGGCAGAGGGCTGAATTTGCAGGGACGCCCTGCATAGAGCAATCTAGCGAGCGTTGTGGGCCATAAAGGGTTACCGGGAACTCTACTACCCCTTCGGCAATTTGCACACCCGAATCGCGTACGGCTTCCAGTGCGTCGGCCATGGCCACCGGCCGGCTAAAATAGACGGTAATATCCTGCTGCTGGTTTTTCTCCAGCGATTGGAACATGAACACATCCATTAGCGAATACATGGAAACCAGAGTGGCGGTAATCATATAGGCACCGGCAATGCCCAGCAGCGAAAAAAGGGAGCGGCGCGGGTTACGAAAGATACTACGCACCGCCATAATGCCGGGCACAGTAAACAGCCGCACAAAGCCGGGTATGCGCTCTAAAAAAGATATCTTGGCCGATTTGGGGGGAGCGGGGCGCAGTGCCACGGAAGGAGCCAGCTTGCTGGAAGAGCGCACCGCCATCCACGCCACGCCACCGCAAAACGCAGTGGCAATTACCGCCCCCAATAGCAGATAAGGTAGGGAAAAAAGGGTGTCTTGCGTGGGGGGAAGGTTAAAAAACGCCCGAAACAATTCTGCCATGGGCCCTGCGCTTATGTTACCCCCTATTCCGCCCAGCAGGCCGCCCGTAAAACCGGTAAAAGCCCCGTAGCCGGTGTAATGCAGCCGAATTTGCCTTTCTGAAATGCCCAGCGCCATCAAAGTGCCAATTTGGCTGCGCTGCTGCTCTATCATGCGAGAAAGGGTGATGAACAGAATTACCGCCGAAATGGAAAGGAACAAGAAGGGTATAGCGGTGGACATTCTGCCAATTTGGTCTAGCTCGGTTTGCAGCATAGAGGTAGAAAGCTGCCCGCTGCGGTCATATACCCGGTAGCAGCCAAAGGGCTCTAATGCTTGCCGGATAGGCTGTTCCACATCATCGAGTGTTCTGCCATTCTCTAGGGTAAAGAGCAGGCTGTTCACCCGGTTTTGCATAGAGAACAGTTGCCCCATGGTTGCATACTCTAAAAACGCGGCGTCGTAGCTCGCCGGGTCGGGCAATAGGTCACCCATGGTTTTAATCATATAAATGTTTTCTGGTGAGATACCTGTACCGCAGATACTATATTCCACCCGCTGACCGCCAATCACTAAATCGATGGTATCTCCCAGGGCTAGGCCGTGGGCGGTGAAAAAGCCGTCACCCAGCACCAGCTCGCGCCGGCCGGGGGTTGGCAGCACCCCCCGTGAAAGCACCGGCAGACAAAGCCCTTCGGTTTGCATAGAGCTAAGCCTTAGCTCGCCCCGGGTACCGTTGGGCAGCAGCACTTGCACGGTTTGCACCAGACGGCCTTCGGCACGGGCCACCCCCGGTATTTGCGCCAGTGTGCGCAGGGTAGACTGTGGCGCTTGTTGTATCTCGGCAAACACCTCGGGGTAGGCGCTTTGGGCATAAAATACATCCCGCGAATGGGTGAGCCAACTGTGGGTAATGGAAAGCACCGAAAACCCAGTGAACCCTATTGCAATAATAAGGATACTCACCCCATAAGCGCCCATGCTACGGCGTATATCCCGCAGCATTTTGGTAAACAGAAGTTTTACCATGGCATTTCCTCCACAGAAAGCGGCGAAGGGTTATCGGAAATTTCATCAATGCGGCCGTCCTTCATGCGCAGCACCCGGTCGGCCACCAGCGCCATGTTGGCATTGTGGGTAATGGTAATGATAGGGCACCCTAAACGGTTCCGCACGTCCATAAGAAGCCGCACTACTGCTATGCTGTTTTGGCTGTCGAGCGCACCGGTGGGCTCGTCGCAAAGTAGCAACGCCGGGTTTTTTACAATTGCCCGGGCAATAGACACCCGCTGTTGCTCACCGCCCGAAAGCTGAGAAGGAAAATGCCCGCCACGCCCAGAAAGCCCCACCAGCTCCAGCGCTTCATCCACCTGCATGGGGTGGGGGACAATGTTGGCGGCCAGCTCTATATTTTCCCATGCGGTAGGAGAAGGAATTAAATTAAAAAACTGAAATACAAAGCCCACCACGTCCTTTCGGTAGTTGGCCAACTGGTTGGGGGTAAGAGAGGTTAGCTCTCGCTCACCATGCCACAGCCTGCCAGAGCTGGGGTGATCCATGCCGCCCAGCAGGTTCAGTAGTGTGCTCTTGCCCGAGCCGGAGGGCCCCAGCACCACGATGAATTCGCCCTGGCGCACCGCGAAGGTTGCGTCCTGCAGCGCCGGCACGGTAACTTCCCCCACACCATATATCCGGGAAAGGTTCTGCGCTTCTAGCACCATTTCACTCATGGCTTTCCTCCTTATTGCGGCTTGGGCAGGCTCACCCCATGCGAGATAATATCCAGTGCGGCCTTCATGCGCTCAGTCGTCTGCTGCTGCATGCCGCTGGTATAATAATCGCGCAACCAGGCGGCGGAACAAAGGCTAATCATCTCCACCACCAGTTTGGGGTCTACCTCAGGCCGAATGCGCCCGGCCTGTTGGTCACGGGCCACCATCTCCCACCCGGCTTGGCTTTCTACCATCTGGCCCGCCAAACGCATTTGGGTGGCAATATCCTCCTGGGCGAACAGCATTCCAATGCGGTTGTAATCCGGCCGCTGTTCCGCCCACTCTAAAATGGCGGGCAGCGAAGCTAGAAGCGCCTCGAAAAAACCAACATCGCTGCCCTGTGGTTGATATTTAGAATAGATAAGCCTTTTTTCGTGGCTTACCTGCTCTAAAATATAGCAGTAGAGGTCTTCTTTATGGTGAAAATATTGGTAAAAGCTACCACGCGAGATATTTGCTGCCTTTACAATTCTGTTAATAGAAGCCTGAGATAGCCGGTATGTGGCAAATTCCTGCACTGCGGCGGCGTAGATACGCTGGCGCTTTGGTTCAGGTAGGTTAAAAAAAGTTTCGGTGGGCAAAGTGCTCAGCTCCTTCTATACTTGATATGACAACCATGTCATGCTTAGTATAGCATACTAACCGGGTTATGACAAGGGTGTCATAACCCATGCACGCTTTTATAATACGAAACCGCTTTAGGCTTAGTAATTCTAAAGCGGATATTATTTTGCAAGCTGCAGTATTTTTTTTGTGGTATTGAGGTTGCGCATAGTTACACAGGCATAGACGGGCGTTCCTACAATTTTAGACCACCGAGTTCTTGCATAGGTTTTCAGCTTGGCCGACCAAAAAATAACCTGCCCGTACGAATCGACCAGTTCATACTCGGTTGCAGGCCCAACCTGTGCAAGCACCGTTTCGGCAGTAGCGGGCGATATTATAAAAATAGCATTGTGGGTAGATTGCTCGTCCGCACCCCACCAGGCGGGTGCATGTTCCAAAGCGTCCGATAATGCCTGTTCAGAAATAATTGCAACGGCAATTGCTAATTTAAATTTACCTGCTATGGCGTGCTCGAACTGCTTCTGTATCTCTGTTTCATTGGCATTATCACTCGAAAAAATAATGTTTCCACTATTAATGTAAGAGCTTACATTGCAAAAGCCAATTTCTTCAAAAACGGCTTTTAATTCAGACATAGCTATTTTATTTTTACCGCCCACATTTATGCCGCGCAATAATGCAATGTATCTTTGCATGGAACCCCTCTTTTCATATTTTTTTACAGTTTACCATATTCCATGCCGCTTGTATATTTTAAAAAGACAGGGTCCTCAGAAGAGGACCCTGTGTGTTTTTACACTGCCGGTATATTATGCGTAAAAGGTTACCGATTCACCTACATCCAGGCTTATACCTGTGGCAATCTGGCCAAGAACGCTATCGGTTATGGTAACATTCGTCAGCGGCATATTGCCGGTGTTGGTAACAACATACTGGAACTGGGCTGTCATGCCCTGGGGCAGCAGCGGCCCGGGCGAAGTGGGGGCGTGAACCCAGGTTGTGCCGTCATCCACCGAAACATATTTTACAATGTCTACAGAGGGGTTTGGGGGGTCCACCACGCCGGTATAAAAGGCGTTATCCTGCGCTGCTAAGGGACCCATAAAGGTAAATACGGTGGCAGTTGCGGTGTTTTCATGCAGGCCCTCCTGCCACGTTCCGGACAATATCTGTTCAACCGAATTGCCGGCAGCCAGGGTAGGCCATGCGGCAACGAAACCAAGCACATCGTCAACAACAGCAATATTCTCAAGCCCAACATTTCCTGTGTTTGTAACCACAAACCGGAACTGCGGGTCAATTGAGGGTGGAATGGAAGGGCCGGGTGGGGTGTTTGCATCTTCCCATGTTACGCCGTTATCTGCCGAAACATACTTCTTTACAGCTATAGCGGGGGTAACCCAAACACCGTAATAGTAGGCTGTGCTTTGATCTTGCACAGAGGGGCATGCGGTGGCCGTTGCAGTGTTCACATGCTGGCCTTCTTCCCAAGTTGCGGTGAAGAAGAACGATGCGCTTTGCCCTATGGGTAGTGTAACAGGGCCGCCGATAAAGCCAAAGTTATCGTCGGTAACAATTACATTGGTCAATTCCACATCGCCTGTATTGGTTACCACAAACTGGAACTGCGGAGCTACATCAGAAAGAATAACGGGCCCGGGTGGTGTGTTTGCTTCAAGCCAGCTTGCGCCGCCATCGGGCGAAACATACTTGATTAGCTGGATAGCCGGGGTACCTGCTTGAATACCTACATAATGTGCAAGGTCGTAGGAAGAAACAGTTTCCCTACCGTAGGTGCCAGTAGCGGTTGCCTCGTTTTCATGCGGGCCTTCGCTCCAGGGCTTTGTAATAACACTTTCAAACGAGCTGCCCACATCCAAGTTGCCGCCTACAGATATCACACCATAAACGCTGTCGGTCAATGACACAAGGGAGAGCGGCACGTTGCCGGTGTTGGTTACCACAAACTTAAATTGTGGATCCACAGTGGATGGAATGTTGGGGCCGGGCGCTGTTTGTGCGTCCTCCCAGGTTGCGCCACCGTCTGGCGAAACGTACTTTTTAACAAGAATTGCGGGGGCGGGTGTGAGGTTGGGGGCCACATAAACTCCGCCCGACTGTGCCGTAAGAACAAACTGAGTTGTAAGCGTATACCAGCCACCCACAAAGGTAGCGTCACTCAGCGAAGAGGTTGCACCGTAATAAAGCCCCGTAGCAGGGTCGTAGATGCTTGGTTCGCCGGTAGTTAGCCAGTAACCGGTGAAAAAGCCTCCGGCGGTCCAGTCACTGCCGCCGTTTATTAGAGCTCCTGTGCCGTTGTTGTAACGGGGGCCTTGCGGATAAGGCGCAGGGGGAGTGCTACCGCCGCCTGCCGAATCAATCTGCCCGGCAACATGGATAAAGTTGGCGGGTGTAAGGCCTCCATGTGGCACAATTGCCCCGCCGTGCCGGAAGCGTACACGCCCCTGGTAGCCGTTGGCAGGGTCGGCATCTTCATCCCAGAGCAGCACAAATACATCGCCGGCATCGCCAGTAATATTGATAGGCGCAGCAACATCGAAGCCCGAAGTTACGTTGATAACAAAAAGCTCGTTTATGCCGTTCTGGGTGTTAAGCCCATCCAGCGAAGCAGCGTCGCGGCTTGTAAAACCAGAGCTTACCGGCAAAGCGTTTATTTGTTGGAACGCACTTATTAAATCGCTTTCAAGGCCGGCAATACGTGCAACTTGGTTCAGGCTTTCAAAAGCCTGGCCAGGGTTATTATTTACAATATCTTGCCAATCGCCTAGGGTTGTATCGTTGGTATAAATGGTGCCGGCATAGGGCACGTTCGCGTTGGTATGCTCGTCGGCCTTTATGCCGTTAACGCCAACATCGCCAAGATACCCATGCTTGGCATCCTTCCAATCTGCATCTGCGCTGCCGTTTGCAAAGAAAAACAGGTAATCGGTAAGGTTGCCAAGGTTAATTCCGCCTATGCTACTCATCTTGCGGCACCCCCCTGCGTGTGGTAATAGGCCTGGTCGCTGGCCGTAACTTTTCCGCCGTCATATACAGCCGTTACGGTGGCAATATTGAGGAACACATCATATCCATATAATTGGATAATATCCTCAAGCTTCATGCCCAGCAGCATTTGGTTTTGGGCAACGCCACGCATGGTGCAGGCTGCCGAATTGTTGATTGCGAGCAGCTCGTCAATGCTTGCGGCCACAGGTGACGTTTGCCCCCGCAGCGTACCCAGTGCGTATTGAATTTTCTCCCCTTCAGCATTAATGATATGCGAAAGCCCAAGCTCCTCCAGCGCAACCGAAGCAAGCAGCATATTTGCTGCCTGCTCCTTGGTTATGGTGATGTTTGGGGTAATATTGGGGATATTTGGGAAAGACATAGCATGACTCCTTCCATTTAGGGTAAAACAGCGGCAGCGATTGCTGCCGCTGTTTTTTAAATGCTGTTAGGCCGGGTTATACATGGCCATGATATCTTCCAGGGTGTAAGACAGCATGATTTGGTTTTTAATGGTGTTGCGCAGCATAGAGGCAACGCTATCGTTCACTGCAATCACCTGGTCAATGGTGGGGGCAGTGGGGGGAGTGCTGCCTTTCAGTGTGCCAAGCACGTACTGAATTTTTTCGCCTTCGGCATTGATGATGTGGGCCATACCCATCTCTTCCAGCGCAACGGCCGCAAGAAGCATGGCGTAGCATTCATCTGCAGTTATTGTAATATTGGGGTTAATATTGGGAATGTTCGGCATTGACATAAACAGGAACCTCACATTTTTTATTTGACATACATTTTGGGGAAGGAACGTAACACCATGCAAAATCATATACTGGCTTAAAAGGCCACATTGACTGCTTTGTTTTATACACTTTTCTTTTCATCCAGGTATACTGCCTAAAAACCCATGCACTGTGCCTTCCATGGAAAAGAGGGCAATTCGGTGATTGCGATTTATGTACGACAATCTGTCGATAAAAAAGACAGTATTTCTATAGATACACAAATTGAAACCTGCCGGGCAAAAATATCGTCGCTCGAAAGCAATGAAATTAAAATATTTGCCGATAAAGGCTTTTCTGGCAAATCGACTGCTCGTCCGGAATTTCAACGTATGATGGACGAGGTGAAGCAGGGAAATATTACA
>CAYYOY010000042.1:0-10220 GCA_964473265.1 uncultured Oscillospiraceae bacterium | reverse complement strand
ACCCAGCAGGGCAAATACCGGCAGATTGCCACTTTTTCCCCCTCGGCCGACGTGGTGCTGGAAAGCATTGTCCCCAGCTTTTTGCGGGGTGTTATTTTCGGTGCGCTTATAGAATCTTTCTGCAGCGAGCAAAGCGCCCGCATGCTGGCAATGGATGCCGCTACAGATAACGCCAAGGCCATGCTGGCTTCGCTTTCGCTGGCCTACAACCGCGCCCGCCAAGCGGCCATTACCCAACAGATTAGCGAAATTGTATCCGGCAGCGCAACCTAGAGCCGACGAAAACTTTTGCATAGGAGCCGTGCCATGAGTGCTACACAAGGAACAATTGTACAGATTTTAGGCTCTGTGGTGGATGTCGCCTTCGAGAAGGAGAACCTGCCGCAGATACACCATGCCCTGGTTGCCGAATGCGAGGGCAAGCGATATGTCATGGAGGTTGCCCAGCACATGGGCAACGGGGTAGTGCGCTGCGTTATGCTGGCGGCTTCCGAGGGGCTTGCCAAAACTATACCCGTAACAGCCACCGGTGCGCCTATCCGCGTTCCGGTAGGCGAGGGCAACCTGGGCCGGGTGTTCAACGTGCTGGGTGAAACCATTGATAACGGCCCACCCCTGCCCCAACAAGAAAACTGGGAAATTCACCGCCCTGCACCCACTTTTAAGGAACAAAGCCCAGTGGTAGAAATGCTAGAAACCGGCATAAAGGTAATCGACCTGCTTGCCCCCTATGCAAAGGGCGGGAAAATCGGCCTGTTCGGCGGGGCCGGGGTGGGTAAAACGGTGCTTATTCAAGAGCTTATTCACAACGTTGCCACCCAGCACGGCGGCTACTCTATTTTTACCGGCGTGGGTGAACGCACCCGCGAAGGCAACGACCTCTGGCGCGATATGCAGGAATCGGGCGTATTGAGTAAAACCGTGTTGGTGTTCGGGCAAATGAACGAGCCCCCCGGCTCGAGAATGCGCGTTACGCAAACCGGCCTTACCATGGCGGAATACTTCCGCGATACACTGCACCAAGATGTGCTGCTGTTTATAGATAATATTTTCCGCTTTATTCAGGCGGGTTCCGAGGTTTCGGCTCTGCTGGGCAGAATGCCCTCGGCCGTGGGCTATCAGCCCACATTGGCCAACGAGGTAGGCGCGCTGCAGGAACGCATTGCCTCTACCAAAGCGGGCTCTATTACCTCGGTGCAGGCGGTGTATGTTCCGGCCGACGACCTTACCGACCCTGCCCCCGCCACCACCTTTGCCCACCTAGATGCCACTACCGTGCTTTCCCGCAAAATTGTAGAGCAGGGCATCTACCCGGCTATCGACCCGCTGGAATCTTCCTCGCGCATTCTTGAGCCGGACGTAGTGGGGCAAGAGCATTACGAAACCGCCCGCAAAACCCAAGAGATTTTGCAGCGCTATAAAGAGCTGCAGGATATTATTGCCATCCTGGGCATGGAAGAGCTGGAAGAAGACGATAAAATTACTGTTTACCGTGCCCGCAAGATACAAAAGTTCCTTTCACAACCCCTAAATGTGGCCGAAAATTTCACTGGTGAAAAGGGTAAATATGTGCCGCTGAAGGAAACTATTCGCGGCTTCCAAGCTATTATCAACGGCGAAGTGGACGACTGCCCCGAAGCCGCCTTTATGATGGCCGGCACCATAGACGAGGTGCTGGAACGCGCCAAAAAAGCCTAGCTGCCGGAAGGAGCAACGCATATGTCAAGCTTTAATCTTAAAATATTAGCTGTGGATAAAGAATTTTATAATGGCGATTGCGAGATGCTGGTGTTTCAATCTACCGATGGCGAAATTGGCGTGTTACCCCGCCACGAGGATATGGTGGCTGTGGTGGCCGCCGGTGAGCTCAAATTTAAGGTGGATGGCACCTGGCGCTATGCGGCGGTAAGTGAAGGCTTTGCCGAAATACTACCCAACACTGTCACCCTGCTGGCTCACACAGTGGAACGCCCCGAGGATATTGATGCAAATCGTGCCGAGGCCGAGGCCGAACGCGCTCGTGATATTTTGCGCCAAAAAAACAGCATGCTGGAACACACCCAGGCCCAGCTGGTGCTGGCAAAGGCCATGGCCCGCCTAAAGGTTACCAGCCGCAGGGGTTAAACACTTTTTATAGGTTGATAAAAGCGTCATCGTGTGTGCGATGACGCTTTTGCTATGGAATATCCCTGCCCGAGGGTACTGTAGATGCCTTGTTGGTTTACAACATACCGAAGAAAAAAGGGATAGGAACAAACAATAAAATGGCTGTAAATAAAACCGAAAGGGCAAGCGCCTTTGCAATTTGCCTAGGGTTTTGATATACAATGCAGATAGCGGCCAGCCATAAAAGCAGCTCTAAAGGATATTGTACATCTATATATAGCGCACCATAACTAAAGGCCTGGCGGAACAAAAAGGTAAGGATAAGCGCAGACAGCGTAAGCGCTAGCCAGCCCTTTCCTTTGGCGTACAGCAGATAAAGGCCAAGAATGGCGATGCAATTGTAAGCCCAACCCATATCATCATGTAGGTTTTTGGGAAAAATCCGGCAATAAACACAGTGTAGGCATAATAGCTGGCAACCATACCCGCAAAAAACAAAAACACATTACCTGCCGCCTGCAATGGTGTTGTACTATAAACCGCCAGCAGGGTTGCAAGAAACAGCCATATACCTATTCGAGAGAAGAAATTTCGCAAATCCAACGTTTCTATAAACTGTGGCAGCAAATTGCTGAGGATGTTATCCAGCCATTTTGATGCCACGCCTAAACAAACCCCCAAAGCAAGCACCAGTATCAAATAAAATATTCTTCTGGGTGCATCCATTGGCCTTGGGGTTCTGATGTTATTGAAATACTGTAACATGTTGTTCACTTCCATTGAAATGAATGTAACATAGAATGCTAGTAAACACAATATAAAAGGCTTTCAACAGCATGGGTATGGCTGGCATACAAAATTTCCCCCAGGCCTTACTTTTTAGCCCTTTGCTGCCGATATTTAGGGTAAGGGAAATACTGGAGGTTTGGCTATGAATATTCCCGTTTTCGGCACAGCCCTGAATTTCAGCAAAATGAACTGGATGCAAATGAAGGCGCAGCAGAACATTCGCAGCGGCTTTGTGCAAAGCCCTGCCGAGCAGGAAAAAGCGGCCCAGAAAAGCGCCACAACCCAAAAGACAGAAACCATTTTGAATAAGCTAAAGTGGGGGCAAGAGGTATCCAGCTCGGAACTGGAATTTCTGCGCCAAAATTCCTACGAAGGCTACCTGAAGGCCCTACGTGTGCAGGCCGAACGCAAGCAATACCGCAGGGAACTGGAGGCCTGCAAAACCAAGGATGAAGTTGCCAGGCTGCGTACCAACCGTCTGCAGGCCTTTGTTTGTGAAGCACAAGGCGTTACCGGCATGAAGCTAAACGCCGGCGAACGGCTGGAACGGCTGGAGGAAATACAAATGCGGGCAGCGGCTGTTTGTAACGAGCAGCAAAAGTTTATGAACACGCAGCAGTACCGCCGCCTGCCCTGGGAAAACGAGAAGAAGGCAAAACAGGCCCCTAAAACCCAACAAAAGCGCAGGAAAGCCAAGCTGGCAGCCGGGGAAAAGCTGCCCCACCGATTGCAGAGCAAGGGCTGCCGCACCAAGCCTGCGGCCTATGCCTGCAGCTACCGCGACAAGTGCAAACACCCCCATAACCTGGATGAAAGCGCCTAGATCAACCAGGCATACATAAAACGGCAAGCCTCCCTACCTAAGGGCGGCTTGCCGTTCCTACTTTTCTAAGCAGTATCTACCAAGCTTCTAATTGTAAAGGGGCTGTTGGGGCGGCAGATTCAATATCCCCGCTACAACACGGTAAGGCCCCAGTTTGGTGCTGCTGTTGTGCCAGCAAAAGTGTGCGGGGAATATTACGAACATTGGCACGGTCCATTTCTTTGTAATCTAGCTCTGTGCCGCCGAGGCGCGAAACCAGGGCAGAAAGTTCGTCCAAATCTTCCCAAGGCACCAGGCAGGCATGGCGCAGCTGTGCGGCATCCTTTTGCAGGGGGGTAAGGCCGGCCGCGGCGCGAGCTTGCAGCTCTTGTATAGGCATGAGAGTGTAGCCCATGGCATAGTGGAAAGCATTCCAGCGCAGGTGCTCGGTAAGGCTTAGGCTTTCCAACAGCTCGCCGGTAACATGCTGGGCAAAGGCCGGTGCATCGGGCGGGGTATTGGGGGTAAAGCCGGCCATATGTAGCATAGCGGGCAAAAAGTCTGCCGAAGCACGGCTGCTTTCGCGGCTGAAAGCATCGGTTTTGCTCCACAGCGCATGGGCCTCGCCCGGCTGCCCGGCAAGCTCGGCATAGTTTAAGTGTACTGCCATGGCCATGCGGTCGAGTAGGCGGCGCAGCAAAATATCTTCACGAATAATATATTTGCGGTCATCAAAATAACGGGTATGGTCTCGCGCTGTGGCAACATAGCGCTTGTTGCACACGCTTACGGTAACGCTTTGCCGCAGGGCGGGGGCAAGGCGGGTGTAGTAGTGGTCAATATCCAGCAGGGCTTGGTCGTTGGCTTCATCGCCGCCCTGGCAGACTACAATATACCGCAGCTGTTGCACCTGTTCATCCAGCAATTCATAAAAGGCTTCCGAACGGCTATCCAGCGCATGGAAGGTAATGTCGTAGTTTTCAAGCAGGCCGGGGTAGCGCCGGGCAAAGCGCCCCTTGGTATCTGCAAGGGTTTTATCTACCACGCACACCGAAAGCTTGCTGCCATTAAACTGGGCGTTCATAATAAGCGTGCGCAGCACCTGTTGCCCTACTTCGCCAAAACCCAGAATAAGGGCTGTAAAGTTTTGTGTGGCTTTGCCCGTTGGGCCAAAAGGAATGCTGCGGTAGGGCGGCGCCTGCCGCATGAGCATGCGGGCGGCCAGTTGCGCTTCGCAAAAGCCCTCTACATTGTAAAAGGGGTGGCTATCCTCCTGTTCCAGTGCGTGCATGTGGCTGTATTGCACCTCGCTCGCACAGCGTATTAAAACTTGCAACGCCGGGGCAGGCAGGGCGACTTCGCGGCAAAAGACCAGCAGGCGGTCGGCAATTTCTAAATTTTGTTGTTGATTGGTACAAATGGCCAGCACCGTTAGCTGGCGTTTGGGGTGGGAGGTAAAGCCCAGGCTTTTTAAAAAGGTGCGGTTTACATCTCCCCCGGGCAAATATGCCTCGCGCCGAACCAGCACACCCGCTTGCGGTGCACCTTTTTCGGCCGGCGGCTCTATAAACACCACCAGGTTGCGTTTGTTCTGGCCCAACTCTTTGCCCAGTGCAACCGAGGCTTCATTCAGGCCATACACTACATACAGCGCCTTGCTGCTCGAAAGCAGCAGCTGGAGGCGCTGCGCCAGCTTGCGCCCCAGCGTGGAAAGCACGGCAGAAAGTGCAACAAACAAGGCTGCCAAATGTGCCAGCCAAAACAGCACTTCAAACCAAGGGTCGCCCACAAACCAGGCATTAATCCGCTGCATGTTTAGGTAATCGTTGCGCCCCACCAGCATAAGGCAGGAGGAATGCACCCCCCGCAGCACGGCGGATAGCAGTTCGCCAGGGGCAGCTTGGGGCGGTGTATAGCCGGTGGTATAAAAGAATATACCACAAATAAGCGTGGGGCCTAGTATCCACCCGCTTATTTTCTGCAGCCGCTGGGGGCCTGACGAAAGCACCCATAGCATGCTGCCTATAAGAATAAACGAGGCCAAAAGCGCAATAAACCAGGACATAACGTATGCTCCTTATGTGTGTAGTAAGCGGCCGGCAGCCTGCGCCGCCGGCCGGAAACAGCCTAAACCTATTGTACTAAACGCGCAGGCCGGGTGCAACACGCAACACACCTAAAGGGTGTTTATACCTCCTGGGCCAGATGCAGCGTACCGGCCTGTAGGAAAATTTGTTCGGCGCGGGCCAGATATCCTTCGCCGGCTGCCTGCTCGCCGGCTTGCACCAGCCCAAGGCCCAATGCCCGGCAGAAAACCCCCAATTCTGGGTGGCCAGCAGGGTAGAGCTTTTCGCCAAGGGCTAAGCTGTGGCGAAGGCTCTCTAGCCCTTCTTCAAACCGCCCCAGCGCACAATAGGCCTGCCCCAAGAAAAGGCGAGCCTGCGCAGCGTCTACAGAATTTTCACCATATTCTCGCAGGGCCAGCGCCAGCCCCTTTTCAATTGTCTGCACACCCTGCTTATAGCTGCCTATGCGGCAAAGAGCGTGGCCTAAATAGTAGTAGTTAATGGCAAGGTCGCCTGCGTCTGTCCCCAGGGCTTCAATATCTAGTTCAATACTCTTTTCTATGTTTTCCTTGGCCTGGATATACTGCCCAAGCTTTAGTTGATACATACCAATTTGGAAGTATTGAATAGAAACCCGGGCGTGCTTTTCGCCATATACAGCCTGGAAAATTTCCAGCGCGCGGCGGTTGTGTTCCAGGGCTTGGGTATAATCGCCGTTGCGGTAGCAGGCCAGCGCCAGTTGTTTGTGGCTCATACCCGTTTCAGAATGCCGCTCGCCATACACGGTTTTGCAGATATCATGGGCCTTGCGGGCGTAGTGTAGTAGCTTTTGATACGCACCCAAAGAATCGCACACCCAGGCAAGCACGTTGCTGCAGCCGGCAGTTTGGGGGTGATGCT
This sequence comes from uncultured Oscillospiraceae bacterium, assembly GCA_964473265.1. Lineage (GTDB taxonomy): Bacteria > Bacillota > Clostridia > Oscillospirales > Ruminococcaceae > Heteroruminococcus. The sequence goes on along the minus strand of CAYYOY010000042.1, from coordinate 3,557 downwards.
CGCCATACAGCCGCTGGAGTATTTTTTCGGCCTTGTAAAGGGCTTCCAACGCCTTGGCGCTCTGGCTTGCGTATTCATAGTCCCAGGCAATTTGTATGTAAGTTTGGGCGGTTTTTAGGTGGTTTTCACCAAAAGTGGCGCGGCAAATTTCCAGTGCCTGCAGGTTGTAGGCCAGGGCCTTTTTGTGCAGGCCGGTGTGGGTGTAGAAATCGGCCAATTGGTTAAGGTTTTCAATGTTGGATGGATGATGAGCGGGCAGCAACGTCTGCTGCAAAGCAAGAGATTTTCGGCAATAGTCCGCCGCCTTTTTGTATTGCGACATAGCGCCGTACACCCCGCCAATGCCGGCGTAGGCCTCGGCAGTTTGCACCGAGTTTTCGCCATAGGTCTGCCGGTAGAGCCGCAGCAGCCGCCAGTAGAACTGCAGCGCCCCGGGCAGTATGTCGTTAAGCTGTAGGAAGGCCGCGCAAGCCCGGCAAAAATTGATACACTGTTCAGGTGTGCAGCCCTGCAGAGCCGCCAAGCGGGCATAGGCCTGGTTGTAGGCAGCTGCCATGGAATACTTTTCTTTCAGGGGTTTCCACAGGGCGGTAAGCTCGTAAGGGTTGGCGGCATGTAGCTTTAAGAACACCTGTGGGTTCTGCAGGTAGCGCTTTAGGCTTTGCCAGTGGTTAAGCTGTGCAAGTTGGTAGGGCAGTTCGGCCATAGAGCGGCTGTCCAGCGGGTTTTGCGAAAAATAGGCCGCCAGCTCACGGCGCACTGCTGCAATCTTGGCCCGCGAGGGTAAATACTTTGCCCGTACAGCTTCACGCAGTGTGTCGGAAGAAAAACGCAGCACGCCCCCGGCGCTTTCCAAATGTTGCGAAAGGCAGTGGAATAGCGGCGAAACATACAAGCGGGGCAGGCCCAGCAGCTGTAGAATTTCTTGCTCGGTCATGCCATTCTTTGAGGCCCAAATATAGCCCAGCACCTTGCGGGTAAGGCCGGGGCAGTTTTCCTCACAGTCGTGCTCCAGCCGCAGCAGCACATAGCGGTAAAAGGCCTGTGGACTGCCGGCGTTTAGGTAGGCCTCTAACTGGGCGGCAAGCCCTTCGTGCAGGCCAAACATACGCAGCTCGTCTAATATAGCCCGTAAAATGGCCGGGGTTTGCGCCCAGGGGGTTTGTAGCATTTGTTCGCTTAGCGCGGGGCTTAGCTTTTTACCGTATTTGCCCAGGTAGCCTTCAATTAGCTGGCGCAGTATATCCGGCTGGGGCTGGGCCAGCTCTACCGGCGTGTAGCCGCGTGTGGCCAGCGCCTCGGCCGTGGCACGGCTGGCCGTTGCCAGCACCACCCGCACAAAGGGGGGGAAGCTTTCTGGCAGCCACGAAAGGCCCTCCAGCCCACCTTCTCGTCGAATTTTCTCCACGGCGTCCAGCGCCAGCACCCAGCTGCCCCGGGTGCCTGTTTGCGCTAGAAAGAGTGGCAGTGCTTCCACCAGTGCGGTTTCCTCGGCGGGCACCTCGTCGGCAAGCCCAAAGGCTGCCTTTATTTCCAGCAGTAGCCGGGTTAAAATGCTGCGGCAATCTTCCTGCGGCAGCAGGTGGAAGAACAAAAAGCGCTCGGGGTCCCGCTGGTTGTAGCTTTGCAGCCAGTTGGCAAGCAGGGCAGTTTTGCCGCTACCCGCCTCGCCATATAGCACCAGTGGCTTGCCACCTTGTGCGGCATATTCATCCAGTTGGGCAAAGGCGGCCTCATCGGGTATGTAAAACCACAGTTTTTTTTGGGCGGCCAGAATATGCTGCAGGCGCTCCAACGCCAGTGCGTCGGGCGTTTCGGGCAGGGGGAAGTGGCGGTCAATTAAAGCGGTTAAATCGTCCAGCACCTGCTGTTCCAGCTGCGAAAAGTTCTCGTACTGCTTTACGGGGTACTGCTGCTGTGCCAGCAGGGCCTGGCGCAGCGCCCAAAGCTTTTGGTCAGCTTGGTTGCCAGCTTCGGGTGTGCGAGGTGGAATGCTCTTAAGATAAAAGAAAGCATTTTGAGCACCTTGTCCCCGCAAAACGCCGTACTGCATTTCAATATCGGTTATGCTCAGGCCGGCAGCAATATCCTGCGCAAGCCAGGGGAAATCTTCCAGAATACTCTGGCGCTTGGCAAGGTCTTCGGCAGTGGGGCACCAACCGTAGCGGTCGCCCAAAATGCCAATGAAATACGGCCGGCTTTTATCTACCTCGTTCAGGCAGGCGGCTATTACCTTACCCTGCTGGGCTTCTTCGTCGGTAATGCCCCAGCGCAGGTCTATTTCGGTAATCTGCACCTGGCGCTGGCTGCAATAATCGCGCAGGCGGGGGAATACACGTTTAATAAGAACTTCGCGTTCCGACATCATGTCCTGAAAGGTGGAAGAAATAAATACTCGAATACTACGTTCGTTCTGCGAAAACAGGTAGCTCATACATTGCTCCTTTAATACAAAGCAGTTGGCTCAGGGTGTTGGCCTCCCCTGCGTGCTCCAACAAACAGAAATACCCAGTGCATGTGTGGCACAAAAGCCGGCATTCAGCTGTAATGCGCAATTTCTTAAGGCTATTGTACAAAATGGTGGACTTGCCGAACATAGAATATCTTCACAATCGTTTGTAGAATATTCACACATCGGCACAAATTTGCAGACCAGCCACCCCAATGGCAGAAAAGCAGCAATGTTTGGAAGGTTTGAAAATAGTTTCCAAAATTTACTGCAGCTATTTTCCTTTCGCTCGAAATGAAGTAGCAAAAACCTTGTTTTTGCGTTAGATTTCATAAATCTGCTATGCCTGTGCAAGCAAATTTCAGCATACCTCAGCCTGGGGAGCTATTTCCCTAATACTGCATTTTGTGGTATACTATTCCATAGGCAGAAAATTCTGCAAAGTTCACCCTGGCTGGGGTATCTGCAGGACATAAGGCAGGCAGGCGTTGGTGAAATATACCAATAACAAGATTTATATCTTTTAAAACAAATGCAAGATTTTCTAAAAAAATCTACACATATTTGTTAGAGAAACGAATTTCTGCCACAAAGCAGGGAAGATAAGGCAGGTGTTGCAGGTGAGTGCCTTTTTAGAGGTACGCAATATACGTAAGGTTTACCGTCTGGGCAAAGAGCGTGTCATAGCGCTAGACAACATTAACCTAGAAATTCCCCTAGGGCAGGTTTGCTGCATTTTGGGTACGTCGGGTTCCGGCAAATCTACACTGCTCAACCAGCTCGCCGGGCTTGAAAAGCCCACCAAGGGCAGTGTGTACATAGGCGGCCACAACATTTCTGCCATGACAGAAAACCAACTGGCAACCTTTCGGCAAAAGAACATTGGGTTTGTCTTTCAGTCATATAATCTTATGGTGGGCATGACAGCGCTAGAAAACGTGGCGCTGCCACTTATGTTCCGTGGCATGAACAAGCTAAGACGCGAAAAAATAGCTGCCAAGCTTTTGCGGCAGGTAGGCCTGGCCGAACGCATGCGCCACACCCCCAACCAAATGTCTGGTGGGCAGCAGCAGCGGGTGGGCATTGCCCGGGCACTTGCCGGTAGCCC
>CAYYOY010000041.1:0-10290 GCA_964473265.1 uncultured Oscillospiraceae bacterium | reverse complement strand
AGCGCGGGGTTATACCCAACGCGCTTAAACAAGAGTATCTTGAAAAAAAGATAAACTATGTAGAGACAAAGGAAAAAACGAACGACCTGCTGGCAGTGGCTGCCCAGGCCGACCATCTTACTAGAGAGCAGACCGACAGCATATCTGAAGAGATGTCGGAAAAGCTGAACACGGTAGACGCCGCCCTGATTTTTCAATGTGTAAACGCACCCCACCCTATCGATGAATATTTGCGCAGGCACAGTGTAAACGTGGGCCTGCTCAACGGCCTGCAAGGCAAATGGCTGGGCCTGCCGCAGCAGCAGATAGACGAGCTGGTTACTGCCGGCCTTGTGCACGATATGGGCAAAACCAAAATTCCTTCCAGCATTATAGATGTGCCGCGTAAGCTTACCTTTTCGGAATTTCAGGTAATAAAAATGCACCCCGTTTATTCCTACGAGCTGCTTAGCCAAGACCAGCGCTTTCCCGAAACTGTAAGGCTGGCGGCACGGCATCACCACGAGAAAATGAACGGCAGCGGCTACCCAGATATGCTAACCACCGACCAACTTTCGCTTTATGCCAGAATTACCGCTATTTCAGATATTTACGACGCAATGGTTTCCAAACGCAGCTACAAAGAGGGGCATAGCCCGTTCATTATATTGTCGCAGCTGAGCAGCAAGAAGTTTTCCGAGCTGGATATGAAGCTGGTAAAGGTTTTTACCGACCGTATGCCCGCCGAACTAATCGGCAAGCCGGTGCTGCTTTCCAACGGGGCTATTGGCATCATTAAATTTATTATGCCATACGATGTGCAAAACCCGCTTGTAGAGATAAACGGCAATGTGTTTAAAACCGACGCCAACCTCTACTGCGTGCGCATGGTTTACGATGAATAGAGCCAACACCCACCCCACCCCACATTGCGGTGGGGTTTTTTTATTGGCGAAATTTATGTAGGGGGCGCTGGCACTTGCACAAATGTGGCACCCAAAAGGCACCCACCTTTAACTGCCAGCGCTGTGGCGCCATTTTTTCACATTTCAGGCAATTCTTTTCCACATTCGTAAGATATTACAAACAAATGTGAAGCTAGTCTATTTAACCCGTGTGGGCATTATAGTATAGTAATTAGGTTAAAGCCTATAAAATTCAACCCGTGAGAAACAAACGAAGGGGAAGTTTAGCATGGTTGTAAAAACGCGTGTAACTGTAGAGCTTTCGCAGGGCTGGTTGGACCAGCAGACCGACGACCCTGTGCTAATAGATGAGCTGGTAGAGGCCTTGCAGCAACGCTTTGGTAGCATAGTGTTGGAAAGCAAGGAGGAAAACCGCTGCAGCTTTGTGGCCGACTGCGACCAGGAACACGCCAAAGATGTAGTTTCGGCAGCCTGGAACCTGCTGGAAGAAAAGCTGAAGGTACCCAAAGATATGGTCGAGGTGACCGCCAGCCAGGTAGAAGCGGAAGAAGCGGGTGCCCAAACGGCTGCTACCCCCAAGTTGCAGCTGGAGCTGGAACTGGATGCCGGCTGGGTGCTGGAGCACCGCGAAGATGCGCTGCTGCCGGTGGATGCCTTTGTAGAAGCCTTTCGCAAAGAGTTTGGCGAGGTTACGGTTAAAGATACCGCCCTTACCACCTGCTGCCTGGTATTCACCCCGGGTGAACAAGAGCCCGCAGCAGTGGTGAATAAAATTTTACAAATCGAACTAAAAATAGAGCAGCCGGAAGCGGTTGCTGTCTACCGCTTTTCGGAATATTGCGAGCCGGCAGCCCCCGAAGAGCCACGGCAGCAAGAAGCCCGAGAAACGCAACCCAAAGAAGAAGAAACACAGCCCGAAAAGCCGCCGCAAGAGGCCAAAGCCCCGGCGGGCGAGCGCATCCGCCAATTGATAGGCGCGGTAGAATTTAAGGCGCTGGCCGCCGAGCTAGAGGCCGTTGCTAAGCAGATAAACAAGCACAAAACCCATCGTGCCTTTGCCTTCCAGAGCTATTTGTTTTCTATTGGCGAAGGCTGCGGGCTTACTACATATCTTAACCTGCTGGCAGAGCTGGTAAGCGGCCTAAAGCTCTTTGCGCTTACCTATGGTTCCTACAGCAAAGAGTCTATGGTAGAAGAAATTCGTGTAAAGCCGGGCATGGACGGCGTGCACGAGGCCCTGGCTGGCGCCAACGGGCACGGAATTTCCAAGAAGCTTACTTGCTTGGATATTAGCGAATGGATGGACCAGCTGAACAGCCGGGAATTCCGCTATTTGCTGCGGGGCATTAACCGCCTGCAGGAAAGCCAGTTGTTTGTGTTTCGCATTCCCTTTGTAGACGAGCAAACCCGCCAGAAGGTGCTCGCCAGCATTCGCGACGCTGTTTTTGTGCGAGAGGTTAGCTTTCCTCCCTTTTCGCAGCAAGAGCTTGCGCAGTATGCCCAGGGGCTGCTGGAAAGCACCGGCTTTTCTATGCAGCCCAACGCTTGGGAGGTATTTGACCAAAAGCTGATAGAAGAAAAGGGCGACGGCCGTTTTTATGGCATCAACACCGTGAACAAGGTAGTAAACGAGCTGCTGTACCAAAAGCAGCTGTGCAACCTGCAGGCCCAGGATGAAGCCTGTGAGCTTCTTATTTCGGCTGAAGATATTCGCCCTATTCTCAACGAGCACTACCAAAACAGGGGCAGCGCCATGCAGCAGTTGCAGGCTCTTATTGGCATAGAGCCTATACAGCAGCGCATTCAAGAGGTTTTGGCGCAGATTACCCTGGCCATGCAGGAAAACGGCTTGGCCCGCCCCTGTTTACATATGCGCTTTGTGGGCAACCCCGGCACCGGCAAAACCACTGTGGCCCGCATTTTAGGCCAGCTGCTTAAAGAGCAAGGCGTGCTTTCGCGCGGGGAATTTTTTGAATATGCCGGGCGCGATTTCTGCGGCAGATATGTAGGCGAAACGGCCCCCAAAACTGCCGGCATTTGCCGCGACGCATACGGCTCGGTGCTATTTATAGACGAGGCCTATTCGCTTTACCGTGGCCAGCAAGATAGCAACGACTATGGCCGCGAAGCGCTAGATACCCTAATTGCCGAAATGGAAAACCACAGGTGGGATTTTGTGGTAATTATGGCAGGCTACCCCGACGATATGGAAACGCTTATGCAGGGCAACGCCGGCCTGGCTGGGCGCATGCCGTATGTCATCAACTTCCCCAACTACAGCCGCGAGGCACTATTCCAGATATTTATGTCTATGGTTGAGGGCAAGTTTGCCTACGAACCGGGCTACCGCCAGGCTGCCGAGGCCTATTTTAACAGGCTTTCGCAGGAGCTGCTTGATTCTAAGGCGTTTTCCAACGCGCGGTTTGCGCGCAACCTTTTTGAACGCAGCTGGGGCAAGGCAGCACTACGCCGCCAGCTGGCACCCGACCAGCCCTTTACGCTGCTGGAAAGCGATTTTACCCAGGCTTCGAGCGAACGTGAGTTTTCAAACCTGCTGGAAACCAAACAAAAGCGGGTTGGCTTTATAGTATAAGGAGGAACGGGCATGGAAGAAAAACAAATGCAGTTGGCTAAAAACACCTTTGCTACCCTTTGCAAAATGCTGGACAAAGACGACTGGAGCTACGACAAAATTGAAGACGAGTTTATGATTAAAAGCGGTGCACGCGGGGAAGACCTTCCCATAGACTTCCGCTTGTTTCTGGATGCCGAGCGTTCGGTGGCCGTGCTCTATTCCACCCTGCCCTTCCGCATTGCCGAAGAAAAACGCACCGAGGCTGCCATAGCCATTTGCGCCATTAACGATAGCCTGCTGAGCGGCTGCTTCGATTTTGACTACGACACCGGCGCAATTGTTTTCCGCATGACCAACACCTTCCGCGAAAGTTTGCTAAGCGAACAGGCCTTCCACTTTATGCTGCACGTTTCGCTTTCTACCGTGGATGACTACAACGATAAGCTGCTTATGCTTTCAAAAGGTATGATTACGCTAGAGCAGCTTAAAAAAGATATTTAACAGGAGGAACTAGCATGGATGAGAAGCAGATGAAGCAAGCCCAGGCTGCCTACGAAACCCTTTGTAAGTTGGTCGACGGTAAAGGGTGGTACAACGAGAAGAACCCCGAAAAGCTGCGCATTGACATTAGCGGCCGCGGGGACGACCTACCTATGGATTTTTATGTTACGGTGCATGCCGAGCGCATGATTGTCATTCTCTATTCGCCCATGCCCTTCCAAATTTCGGAAGACAAGCGTATAGAGGGCGCCGTAGCCTGCTGTGGCCTGAACGATTCTTTGGTGGACGGCTCCTTCGATTACGACATTTCCACCGGTAAAGTTGGCTTCCGCATGACCACTACCTTCCGCGAAAGCCTGCTGGGGGCCGAAGCCTTTAATTATCTTATTGGCTATTCCATTGGCGCGGTAGACGCCTACAACGATAAGCTGCTGGCGCTTTCCAAGGGTATGGTTTCGCTAGAGCAGTTTATGAGCGAAATTTAAGTGCAAGGTTTGGTGCCTTGACCACACACACAGGCGGGGCATAGCATGCCCCGCCTGTGCGCCTTTTTCGCCGGCTGCGCAGCCCCCGCAGCCACCTAATTTGAAAGGAGAAACCCATGATACAGCAGGAAGTGTACACTGCCGAAAACGGCGCCGCACCAGCCTCGGTGAACGACCAGCACCTTGCCTGCGTGCTGCTTTTAGATACCTCTAGCTCTATGCGCAACGGCAATGCCATTGATAAACTCAACCGCGCCATTCATATCTTCAAAGAGCAGTGCTCGGCGGACGATGCACTGCGCCGCGGGCTGGATATTGCCGTGGTAACCTTCGACAGCACCGTTACAGTTGTGCAGGAATTTACCCCCATTGAACAAATGGCCACCCCCACGCTGGAAGCCAACGGCCAAACCAGCATGGGCATGGGGCTTACAGTAGCGATAGACCTACTGGAACGGCGCAAGGCACAGTATAAGGAAATTGGCATTCCCTACCACCGGCCGTGGATATTTATGATTTCAGACGGTGCCCCCAACGACGACTATGCCCCCGCCTTCCAGCGTGTGAACGATATGCAAAAGCAAAAGAAGCTGGAGCTTTGGGCGGTGGGCGTACCGGGCTACGACCGAGAAATTTTAGCCGCACTTACCCAGCGGGTAATAGAGCTGGACGAGGGCTTGCAGTTTGCCGGGCTGTTTGAATGGCTGAGCAGCAGCCTTTCTACCAAAACGCAGTCGAAGCCCGATGCCTCTGTGCAATACCAGGCCTTGCCCGAGGGCAGCCGGGTAATTCCGAGCGATTGGGGTGTGTAAAGGCATGGTACGCCACTATGGCTTTTCACTGGCCGGGCGCAGCCATTTAGCGGCAGGCACTGTCTGCCAGGATAGCCATATTACCGCGCCGCTGCCCAGCGGCTGGGTGCTGGCCGCGGTGGCCGACGGCGTGGGCAGCGCCCAGCGTTCCAATATTGGGGCGTGCCTGGCTGTGCAAACGCTGGCCGTCTTTTTGGCACAGCAGCCCATTGAAGAGAGCATAGCCCCGCTGCAAGAATTGCTCCAGCAGGGCTACGCCTGCGCAATGGCAGCCATTGTAGCCAAGGCCAAGGCCGACGGCATGCCGCTGCACCAATACGATACTACTCTTACCGCTGTGCTCTACAACGGCAAACGGGCGGTGTTTGGCCAAAGCGGCGACGGCGGCCTGCTGGCTCTGGGCGAAGACGGCCGCTACACCCTGCTTACCCACGTGCAAAAAGGCGAAGCCTACAACCAGGTATACCCGCTGCGCAGCGGGGAGGCCTACTGGCAATTTAGCGAGGCCGCCGGCCCCTTTGCCGGCCTGCTGCTGCTTACCGACGGCCTGCTGGATGTTGCCGTGCCGCCGCTGCTGGCGGGGCAAACCCAGCCGCTTTACACAGCCTTCATACACAAGCTGCTAAACGGCAGCCTGCCCGGCCTTACCCTCGGGGCACTAGAGGAATTTTCGCGCCAGCGGCAGCAGTGGCTACAAAGCGAAGAGTGCGCAGCTATTACGGACGATATTACAGCTGTGGCGCTGTTTCGCTTGGGTACACAAGTGGCACAGCCGCCACCGGAATATTTAAAAGAGCCCGACTGGGCCGCGCTGCGCCAACAGCGCTATTATCGGCTTTACCCCCACCTAAAGCCGGACGGAGGCAACACCGATGATTGTGCAGACGAGTAGCGGACAGCTGCGCATTGCCGACCAGCCCTTTGCCCGCGGTGGTGAAGGTTGCATCCACGATATTGAAGCCTGCCCGCAGCTGGTGGCCAAAATTTACCACCCCAAAGGGCGCAATGCCCAGCGCGAACGCAAGCTGCAGGCCATGCTGCGCTACCCCCCCGAAGATACACTAAAGGGCCAAATTGCCTGGCCGGTGGAAATTCTCTACGATACTGCCGGGGGCTTTTTGGGCTTTACCATGCCGCGCATTCGCAATGTTACCAAAATAGACATCTTATATTCCTACGATAAGCGGGGCGAGCACAGCTGGGGGTGGTATATCCAAGTGGCACAAAATTTGTGTGCCGCTATTTATGGTGTGCACAAGAGCGGCCACGCCTGTGGCGACCTTAACCCCGCCAACATTTGTGTAGAAGAAAAAACCGGCCTGGTTACGCTGGTAGATACCGATTCCTACCACATTAACGCGCACAACGGCCAGGTGTTCCCCTGCGTGGTGTGCATGCCCGCCTATGTGCCCGCAGAACTGCACCGGCTTATGAACCGGCCGGGCATGGACCTGCGCACCACCACCAAGCCCACCTTCAACCAACAAACCGACCTCTTTGCGCTGGCGGTGCATATTTTTGCCCTGCTAATGAACGGTTGCCACCCCTTTGCCTGCATTGCGCCTGCGGGCTTTTCGGCCTCGCAGTTTCAGCTTATTGGCAATATAGAGGCGGGGCTGTTTGCTTTTACCAAGAATACGCAGGGTGCGGGCATACCCAAATATGCCCCTCCGCTTACTATACTTACCCCCAAGCTGCAGCAGCTGTTTATTCGCGCCTTTTGTGCCGGGCATATAAACCCCCTTTCGCGCCCCCGTTCGGAGGAATGGTACACGGCGCTGGAAGAACTGGAACAGCAGCTTGTGCGCTGCCCCAAAAACAAAGCTCACACCTTTTATGGCACGGGCGGTTGCCCCTGGTGCCCTATAGAGGCCACCATGCGCAGAGTGCTGGGGCCGCCCAAGCCTGCGCCTCCGCCGCCCCCGCCTAAGCCTGCGCCCGCGCAGCCTGCCGCATCCAGCGGTGGTTCTGGTAAAGTTTCGTCCGGGTGGTTGCCTAGCCTGCCGCTTTGGATGTATACTATACCTACCCTGCTGTTTTACCTGCTGGCTATTGCGCTGTGGGCCGGCAGCTGCATACTGGGTATGTATTTGCTTAGCCGTGTGCCGCTAAATACCTGGTGGTGGGGCATTTTGCGATATGTGCTATATGGTATTACACCTTTTTGGCTTTTATGGGCCGTGCGGCTACTGCGGTTTATCCCCATTTTCTACTGGGTGCTGGAAGATTTCGAAGACCTGCTTTCGGAATATTCCCGTTGGGCGGCCTTTTTGGTGTACGGCGGTGTGGCGCTGGTGGCGGTGTGGGGGCATGGCCTTTTCAACATGATTGTTATGCCCCTAGTGGCCTGCCTACCTATTTATCTAATAAACCGTTGGTTTCCGTTTCTTACTTCTTAAAGGTAGGGTTTGCCCTTGCTTGCAGAAGGCTTGTGTATTTTTAACACCTTGCCTTGCTCAGCCATTTGGATGTATTGGGTTGGCCCCGCGAGCCGGTATCTGCCAAGGAAAAGTGCGTGGGCGGGGGTTTGCCCCCGCCCCCATGGGTTTCTGCCACGGGTAACAACCACGAAAACATAAAATATTGGCGGGCTGCAGGTGTGCGAGCCACCCGCCCTGGAGGGAAAACCCCATGCAAACACTTTGGTTTCTTTGCCTTGGCGGCTCGTTGGCCTGCTTGACAGCCGGCATTGTTTGGCTGTGGACAGGCCTTGCCGCCCGCCGCCGGGGGCGGGATGAAAAACCCCTTTCGCCCTTAAACGGCATGATTGTAGCCACTGTTATGGCCGTGTTGCTGCTATTTTTAGCAGCCAACCTCACCCAGCGGGAGTATGTGGCAGAGATTACTTTTGCTACATTTTTTCATACCGTGCGGGTATTTCTGGCAAACGAAGACCTAGCCGTTGTGCAAGAAGCCCTTGTGGCCGCCGGCCTGCCGCTGCAGGGGTTGTGGGCCAGCTATGCTTCGCTGCTATATTTTCTTGCGCCCACCCTGTTGGCAAGCTTTTTGCTTTCTTTCTTAAAAGGGGTGTTTTCGCGCATGCGCTATGTGCTGCGCCTGGGCCGGGGAGATTTATATATATTCTCGCAGCTCAACGAACGCTCTGTGCTGCTGGCTGAAGATATTGCACGGCAGGCGGGCAGCGCCAAGCCGCTGCTGGTGTTTACCGCAGCCCCCGCAGAGCTTGCCGAAACCAACCCACAGCTCAAGCACCGTGCCGACAAGCTACGGGCCTACTGCTTTGACGAGGATGCCATTACCCTGCCGGTGCCCGCCCGTTGTGGCAAGGCGGGCATTACCTTCTTTTTGCTGGAGGACGACGAAACCCACAACCTGCTGCTGGGCACCCAGCTGGTGGAAAAATACCGCGATGTTTTGCCGGTGAACCTATATGTCGCCTCGGTGCGCCAAGAAGCCGAGCTGGTGTTCGACACCATTGAAAAAGGCACCAAGCACCCGGTGCGGGTGCGCTTGATAGATGAAAGCTGCACCATTGTGCAGCATGTAATGGACACCATGCCGCTGTTTTTGGCGGCGGAAAACGGCCTAATTTCAGTGCTGATTGTGGGGGCCGGCAACATTGGCATGGAGGTGCTGAAGGCTGTTTGCTGGTGCGGGCAGCTTGCCGGCCACCGCCTGGAAGTGCATGTGGTGGACCAAGACCCAACTGCCGCCAGCCACTTTGCCCGCGAATGCCCCGCCCTTGCCGGCGAGCACCCGGAAGATTGCGATATATACTTCCATTGCCTGGATATTACGGGGCAGGAATTCCCCGCGCTTTTGCGCCAGCACCCGCAGATAGGCTATGTAGTATGCGCGCTGGGCCAAGAGCAGCGCAACCTAGAGGCGGCCACCTATATTCGCGGCTTTACGCAGGGGCTTGCACCGGAACGGTGTTCGGCCACCGGGCAGCCGCTGCCCATCATTAACCTGCTGGTAAACGACAGCTTTCTTTCGGGCATTGTGGCACAGCTGCGCAACGCCCAGGGGGCCCACTACCACCTGCACCCCTTTGGCAACCTAGAGCAGATCTACACCTGGGAGCTTATTTCGGGCTCGTACTTCGAGCGGCTGGCGCTGGCGGTGCACCGTTTTTACGGCAGCAGCCCCGAAAGCTTCGAGCAGAGCGCCTACAACCGCCGTTCGTCTATGGTTACGGCTTTGCACTGCAAGTATAAGCTGTTTGCCTGCCCCACTCTGGCGCAGAACACCAACTTGGATTGGAGCGGCCACCCCACCCCTGCCATGGGGCAGGCCTACCGCGCCTATTTGGAAGGGGCCGACCTGCCCGAAGCCCAGCGGGCCGAAGGCAGTGCGCAGCGGCTGGAAGCCCTTGCGCGCGCTGAACACCGGCGCTGGAATGCCTATATACGCACAGAGGGCTACCAAACCCCCTCACCCGCCGAGCTGGAACGCTACTACCCGGTGGTGGGCCGCCACAACAATTTAATGTCCGGCAGGCACCCGGCACTTGTGCCCTGGGAACAGCTGGACGAAGTTTCGCAGCGTTTGGGCAGGCTGCGGGGCAAACCGGTGGATTTAAAACAATCGGACATAGACATTGTACGAGCCGTGCCGGATATTTTGCAGCAGGCCGGCAATGGTGCACAGGCATAGGGCAACGCTGCTTACCAAAGGTCGCCGTCCCATACAGGCTGTAGGGGCGGCTTCTGTTTGCCCCGGAAAAGCTGTATCCCTTATTGTAGCCGGGGCGTGGAGGATGCCTTACCTACTGTTTAACAAACCGAAAGCCCCGTGGAGAACCCACGGGGCGTAAATTTTTAAGAAGTGAAACAACAACCGCTAACCCCTATTTAGGAGAAACAGCACATTTTTGTAAGGCCTTGGGCTTGCAAAGAAGGCGCTATTCCCTAGTGAGGGTATAGTATTACTTTTTTAGTCCCCAAGAAATTGCGCACAAGGCTGCGCCTTATGGCAAGCATTGCTATGCTTTATCCTTTGTTATTTACTTTTCTTGCTTTGCCAAGAAAAGTAACAAAAGAAGGCAACCA
>CAYYOY010000040.1:0-10458 GCA_964473265.1 uncultured Oscillospiraceae bacterium | reverse complement strand
AAATTTTCCTTTTGTATCCAACATACCCCGCTGCTTGCGGCGGGGTTGTTGATTTCAATACTATTTCTGAATGATGCCGCTTTTTTCTATTAGCTGTACCGCCTCCTGCAATACTTCGGGGCTTTCCACCAGCGCAAAGCGCACATAGCCCTCGCCAGCCGGGCCAAAGCTGCTGCCCGGTGTGCAAATGATGCCTGTTTTGTCGGCAAGCTCCATCACAAAATCCAAGGAATTGGCATAGCCCTTGGGTAGGCGCGCCCACACAAACATGGTGGCGGGGCTGTCCGGTACATTCCAGCCAATGCTGCGCAAGCCGCTGCAAAGCGCATCCCTGCGCTGCCTATAGCAGGCGCGGTTGCTCTCCAAAATATCCTGCGACCCGTCCAGTGCTGCCATCGCGGCAATTTGCACCGGCAAGGAAATGCCGTAATCTATTTGAGAACGTATGCAGCGGAAATTGTGTATCAGCTCTGCATTGCCCATAGCAAACGAAATACGCAGCCCCGTAAGGTTGTAGGACTTACTAAGCGAGTTGAACTCTATGCCCACATCCATTGCGCCCGGCACTGCCAAAAACGAGCCGCCCGGCTGCCCATCCATCACCAATTCGGAATAGGCATTGTCGTGTACCACAGCCACATCGTAGGCCTTTGCCCATTCTATTAGCCTTTCGTAAAACGAACGTGGCGCCAGTGCTGTTACGGGGTTGTTGGGGTAGGACACTATTATCATTTTGGCACGCTGCGCCACCTGCTCGGGTATCGCATCAAAGTCAATCAGAAAGTTGTTCTCCTCCAGCAGTGGCATAAACTCTATCTGCGCGCCTGCCAGCAGCGGCCCACACTGAAACACGGGATAGCTGGGGTCGGGAATCAGCACCACATCGCCCGGGTTACAAAGCGGGAAGGCAATGTGTGCCAGCCCCTCTTGCGAGCCATATACGGAAGTGATTTCCTCTGGCGAAAGCGCCACGCCATAGCGCGTGGCATACCAGCGTATTACCGATTCTATCAGCTCTGGCGTGTCTGCCAAAGAATATTTGTAGTTGTCGGTATTTGCTGCGGCATGTTTCAGCGCGGTTACCACATGGGCATCCGGCTGCAAATCCGGCGTGCCCACAGAAAGGTTTATGGTGCGCCTGTTTGCCGCACTCAATTCGCGTTTTTTCTCTTCCAGTTTGGAAAAAATATTGATGTCAAAGTGCTGCATTTTTTCAGAAAATTTCATTGTTGCCTCCGCAATGTTCAAGCTTCTGTTTCTGTTTTTATTACACATCAGGGTTCAATACCCCGCCCCTTGGGGCGTATTGAACCAATAAATTCTACATTTTGTATCCAACAGCCCCGTAGTCTCTGCTACGGGGTTGTTGATTTCTGTTCTCTCAAAAAGTCCAGCATTTGTATGGCTGTGGGCGGGCAGCCGCCAATGGTATGGGAAAAACCGCTGGTGCACTTGCCCACACCAATGCCATTCTGTTGCACAGTTTGAAACCCCTGCCCAATGCACACAGGCATTTTTTGAAACTGCTGCATGCTGCCTTCATTTTCCAGCCGCTTCAGCGCGTGTATCAAATTTGCATAGCATGCAGAGCACGCTTCCTTTTGATTGGCATAGCCTGCCAGCTTTTGCACCTTTCGTGTGGGCATGGCTTTTGCCTTTGTGTTGTCTTTGCGCAGCGTGGTAATGGTTGCCGCGTCTATATCCATACTGCCCACGCCCTGCTGTGCCGCCACCACTATATGCCCAATTTCCTCTGGTAAATAGCCCAGCTGGGTTGCCAAATAGGAATCCACCAGCACGGGGTCTGTACCGCAAATAATGCGGTTCATGCGCACAGGGTTGCCGCCCTCTTCAAAATCCAAATCCCCGCACAGCCCATCCACCAGCACAAAATCTGTATGCAGCAGGGTGTTCAGGTAGCCAATGGGCTTGTCCAGCCCCAATGCATGAAAGTGGCGCTTCTCCCCATCCGAAATGCAGCCCTTCATGTTTTTCAGCGCACCTGTTATTTTGGTTTGGCAGTGCCCCTTCATCACGGGTAGGTTAATTAAAAAATCCAGCCCCAGCGCCATATTGCTCAGCTCCATCTCTATTCCGCCGGCGCTTACCTTGGTGAAGTGATCGTTCTTCGTGTCAAACAACGGCACATCATGGCACATGGCAACCGCTTCATAGCCACAGGTTTTGAAAGCACGCTTGGTGCTGTCCCCCACCCAAGAGCCTTCCAGAATAATGATATTCTTATGCCCATGCGCCTGCAAATAGTCCACCAACGCACCTGCAATGACTGGCGAGGTAGTCGCGCCATCGCTGCATGGTCGCGCCACCACCAAATTGGGCTTTATTCCTATTTTGGCGCCTGCGGGAATGGACTGCGCAAGCTGCGCTGCCTCCAGCAGTTCCCGCGTCATAGCTGCCGCATCGTCCCCATAGCTAACCAATAGTTCATTTTTATTCATATTGTACCCTCCGCATGGGCAAATTCACTGCCAAAATTGCAATTTATCTGATCATTCAGTATAGCACACACTGTGCCCCTACTCCAATACCCGATTGCCGTTTGCTGCTTGAACGTTTTTGAAAAAAATATGAACATAAATTTTCTTGAAAAAATTCTCGAATGATGCTAGAATGACCTAATTCTTACCTTGGCAAACATGTATTGCCGGGAAATATTGGAGGAACATGAATGAAACGAAAGAACAAGTTAATTGCACTGGCCATTGCGCTGGTGTTTGCACTCAGTCTAGCGCCGGGGGTTGCCTTTGCTGCCGAGCCCGTGCCCGAAGTAACAGAAGAAATACCTGCACCCGTGGCAGTGCCTGAAGAAGAGACACCCCTGGAAGAAAGCCCAGAACAACCGACCGAGCAAACCCTGCCGGATCAAGCCGAGGCTGTGGAGGCATTGCCTGCAACGTTGCCCGAAGAATATAGCGCAGTGGAAGAACCTGCAGTGGGCAATGCCCAAAATCTACAAGGGCTTTTTGGCGACCCCACTGCGGAAACAGCAGCCGCACTACTGCCTGCACCCAAAAACTTTAAAGCAGTGATGAGCGGCAGCAATGCTGCAAAGCTAAGTTGGAGCGGCGTGGCTGGCGCGGAAGCCTATGCCATTTACCGTGGGGTAGGCGCAGGCAGCCTTAGCTTCCAAACGCTGCTGGAATCCACCGCGCGCAGCTATACCGACTATGGTTTGAACGGAAGTTCCCTGTATTTTTATATTGTATGCGCCGTGGGGTCAGATATGCAACGTGGCCAGCCTACAGATGCAATTTCCCCCAACTTAGTTGCCGCGCCTACTGGTCTGGCAGCAAAAAGCGCAGGCTACAATAGCATTGGTTTAAGCTGGAAAGCGCTTTCCGGTGCAAGTGAATACAGAATATACCGCAGCACCTCCGCCACTTCGGATGCAACTCTGGCAGGAACAGTGGCTGGCAACAAAACCAGCTTTACCGATATCGGCCTAACCACAGGGAAAGCATATTACTATTCTATTTTTGCCATGAAAAACGGCCGTCCCAGCAATGCCAGTTCCATGGTTTTTGCAAAGCCCACGCTGGCGCGCCCGGGTAGCTTTTCCGTACGTGCTGCTGCAGGCAGTAAAATACGCCTTTCGTGGAGCAAAAGCGCCGGAGCGTCTGGCTACATTGTGTATCGTGCTACATCTGCAAATGGCAGCTATGCCAGCATAAAAACCGTTGGCGCATCCGCTATTTTTACCGATACCGGCCTTACCGCAGGCAAAACCTACTACTACAAAGTGGTGCCCTACCGCACAATTTCGGGCAGCAACATAAAGGGGACACCCACCGCCGTTTTATCGGCAAAGGCAGTGAAATAGATTCTTTTATACCAATCCCATTTAAAAATGCTTGCATTTTTATGCGCAAGGCATGCTTTGCAATAGCGCGAAGCGCATTTGGGATAGCATTAAAAGAGGGACAAACCTAACTATAACAAACAGCGGGCAGAAATATCTACCCGCTGTTTTTGGTGTTATTCTTGAATTATTTGAAATTGGTATTATTTTTTGGCTACGGCAAGCGCTGTTTCCACTACTTTTTCCACAGTGAAGCCAAACTCTTTAAACAGAGTGGGCGCGGGTGCAGAAGCACCATAGTGGTTTATGGTAACAGTTGCGCCATCCAGCCCGGTGTACTTTTCCCAGCCAAACGAGCAGGCCGCTTCCACAGCCACTCTTTTGCGAATGTCACCCGGCAATACGCTTTCCTTGTAGGCCGCGTCTTGCTCTTCAAACAGATCCACACAGGGCATGGAAACCACGCGTGTTTTCACGCCTTTGCCTGTCAGTTCTGTTGCCGCATCCATACATAGGGATACTTCGCTGCCCGTGGCAATCAGTATTAGGTCGGGTTTGCCATCGGTATCCTGCAAAATGTAGCCACCCTTCAGCGCTGCCTTGCCTGTGTTTTTTTGCTGTGGCAATGGCTGACGCGAGAATGCCAGTGCATTGGGCTTGCCAGATGTCATGGCAAACTGATAGGCCGCTGCAGTCTCTTTGGAATCGGCAGGGCGCCACATATACACGCCCGGTGTTGCCCGCAGCGCAGCCAAGTGCTCTATAGGCTCGTGCGTGGGGCCATCCTCGCCCACACCAATGGAGTCGTGCGTAAACACATAGGTGACTGGCAGCTTCATCAGTGCGCTCATGCGAATGGCCGCTTTCATATAGTCGCTAAACACTAGGAAGGTGGCACAGTACGGCATAATGCCGCCATGCAACGCCATACCGTTTGCAATTGCAGCCATGCCAAATTCGCGTATGCCAAAGTGCATGTTGGTACCTGCCTTGTTCTCTCGCGTGAAGTCCTCGCGCGCGTTCATGTGCGTAAGGTTGGCGGGGGCAAGATCTGCACTGCCACCCATCAGGTTGGGCACCAGCTTGCTAAGGCGGTTCAGTACATCGTTGGAGGATTGGCGCGTGGCCAGCGGTTGTACGTCGTATTCCCAATACGCATCGTCAAAAATTTCTGCTTTTACAGGCTGATACGCTTCTTTGTAGTCTGCAGCCAGTTCCGCATATTCCTTGTTATATTTGGCAAACATGTCATTCCACTGCTTTTCTTCCGTTGCATACACAGCTTTCAGCTCGCCAATGTGCTTTTTCACTTCATCCGGCACATAGAAAGACTCTTCATACTGCCAGCCAAGTTCCTTTTTCATTGCGTCTATATTGTCCTGCCCCAGTGGTGCGCCGTGGCTGCTGGCACTTCCTGCCTTGGGGGAGCCATAGGCAATGGTGGTTTTTACAATAATCAGCGAAGGCTTGTCCTTTTCTGCCTTGGCTTCCTCTATGGCTGTGGAAATACCCTTCATATCGGTATTGCCGTCCTCTACCTCCAGCACCTGCCAGCCATAGGCTTTGTAGCGTTTTTTCACATCTTCGTTAAATGCTATGTCTATATTGCCTTCTATGGTAATATCGTTTTTGTCGTACAAAACAATCAGCTTGCCCAGACCCAATGTGCCCGCCAAGGAGCTGGCCTCTGCCGATACGCCCTCCTGCAAGCAGCCATCACCTGTTAGCGCATAGGTATAGTGATCTACAACGTTGAAGCCCGGTTGGTTGAACTTTGCAGCCATGTGAGACTCTGCAATAGCCATACCCACAGCCATAGCAATGCCCTGACCCAATGGGCCGGAGGTTGCCTCTACCCCAACGGTATCGCGATATTCCGGATGCCCGGGTGTTTTGCTGCCCCATTGCCGAAATTGCTTGATGTCATCTATGGTAAGGCCATATTCAAACATGTGCAGCAGAGAATATAGCAGCATAGAACCGTGCCCTGCGGATAGTACAAAACGGTCGCGGTTGTCCCATGCGGGGTTTGCCGGGTTGTGCTTCATGTGCTTTGCCCACAATGTGTATGCCATGGGTGCTGCACCAATGGGCAGGCCGGGGTGGCCGCTGTTGGCCTTTTGAATTGCTTCTGCGGAAAGCACCCGTATGGTATTTACCGCAAGTTTATCTACTTTACTCATGAACTGTTCTTCCTCCTAATATTTTTGGTATTTTGTAAATCAATTATTATGCTGCTTGTAGGGCTACAGCTTGTTTCTGTCGTCAAATTTAGTAGTGGTTTTTCCCTTTGGCGGGGTAGCTTTCAGCCCCGGCTTTGGCACTGTGCGTGGCTTTGGATCCAGCGTTTCCATACGCGGTGGCGGCTTTCTGTTGGTATATGCCGAGCGGTCGGGCGCTTGCGCCTTGCCATACACGCGAGAGCGTTGTTCTGCACTGGGGTAGTCTATGGGGCTGGGCTTGCCGTTTTCGTCCAGCCTGTAGTTGCCTGCCATACGTGATGCGCGTTCATCGCGTGCCGCATCCTGTGCCTTTATTTTTTTGCGGCTTTTGTAAATATACACTGCCAGCGAAATTCCCACTGCTGCAATGGCAATTAGTATAATAATAAACCAAGTGGTGGTGGTATCCATCCCCCCCGCAGCGGGCTCTACCACTATGGTGGCCTCGTTGGTTTTGGATTCTATTAGTGTACCGTCTGGCAACACTGCCGTGGTAACAAACACATAGCTTGCCGTTTCCTCCATCGTATACTTTGCTTCGAAGGTTTTGCTGGCACCGCCTGCCAGCGTATCCACACGCCCTAGGGTGCCTATCAAATCGTTGGTTACCAGCACATTGCGCAGTTCTTTATCGGTTAGGTTGGTTACCGTGGCAATAAACGTGCCCTCGCTGGGCCCGTATTGCGGCGAACGCGGCACCTGCACTTCCGTGCGAATAATGCGGCTGGGGTCTAAAATATCGTCGGGCGAAGCGGAAGGCACGGCTGTCCCCTCTACAGTAATTAATAAAGAGTTGGAGCGCTGGCTTAGCGTTTCCCCACCGGCACCCACTGCGGCAACGGTAAATTGATAGTTGCCTGTTGTGTTAATGGGAATGGAAGTGGTTGCAGAGGCCACGCCGTCCGGCTGTAGCGAGACAGGGGACAGCGGCACCGTTTTGCCTTCAAAATCTGTTGCGGTAAGGCCATCTAAATTGGAAGTACCGGTGTTGGTTACCTTTATGGTAAAGTTTACATGGTCGCCCGCAGGCACGGTGGTTTTGTCCGCATTCAGCGTAACGCCCATGGTAATGGTTTTGGGCGGTTCCTTCACCGTAATATTAATGGGCGCTGTTTTATAGGTGTATTGCTGCCCATTCACTTCGTATGTATAGGTGGGGGTTACCGTCATGTTTTCGTTTACCACCACGGTATAGGTTTTGTTGTTCGTGCTGCCGGGGTCTAGCGAGAAGGTGTCTCCAATTTGTGCGCCATTGTCTATCATTGGCGCAGTCATCACGCAGTTGGTTAGCGGCGCATTTCCTTCATTTTTAAAGGAAAAAGAAAACTTCACCCTGCCGCCTTTGTCCACCTCGTTCATATCCGCAGCCGCAGTGCCGGAAACTTTTATTACCAGATCCTGCTTGTTGATTTGAAAGCTTTGCGTGTTTCCAGATTTTTGCGTGCCATCCGAAGAAGTCCAAAGCACAGTGAATGCCATGCTGGTATCCAGCATTTGAGAAGAAATGTTCCAGGCATCGTTGTTGTGCGTTTTGGAATCGCCACTGGCCATATTGCCCAGTTCTATTACGGTATCCGTAGGGGAGGGGTACTTTAGCTGCACATTGGTAATGGGGTCTCCGTTGTTTTTTATGGTAACGGAAACACTGGCAGTGCCTTCCCCCGGCAGTGTAGTGGGGCTAATCTTCACACTGGTGTTAATAGAATCCGCTGCGAGGGCTGTAGTGCTTAGCGAGAATACCAACACCAGCGCCAGCATGGCCACCAGAAAGTACGATATCGTCTTTTTCACTCTGTTATCTCCTATAGCAGTTTTAGCAGTTTGCAGTTTTAGCAAGCTGCGATAGAAAAGCTGTTTTGCAGGTTTTTCTATCTGGAATTAGTATTATTTCAGCTTTGTAATCCAGCCAAAGGTATCTGCTATGCGCCCGTACTGTATGCCGGTTAGCATTTCGTAGAACATTTTGGACTGCTCGCCCATTGCGCCGCCCGCCACACTTATGGTTTCTTTGCCATACAGGAACTCGCCCACTGGGCTTACCACGGCGGCAGTGCCTGTGCCAAAAGCTTCTGTAAGCGCACCGGATTTTGCGGTATCCATCACTTCATCTATGGAAATTTGTCTTTCTTCCACAGGAATCCCCTTGGATTTTGCTATTTGCAATACACTGTCTCTGGTAATGCCCGGCAGTATTGTGCCATCCAGCGGGGGGGTTACCAGCACACCATTTATCATAAACAGTATGTTCATAGAGCCTACTTCCTCTACGTTTTTGCGGTTTTCCGAATCCAGCCACAGCACCTGATCGCAGCCTTTTTCATGCGCTTCCTCGCCCGCTATTAGGCTGGCTGCATAGTTGCCACCTGTTTTTGCAGCGCCGGTACCGCCCTTGGCAGCGCGTGCGTATTCTTTTTCTACCAAAATACGTGTGGGCGCAAGGCCGCGCGGGTAATAGGCGCCCACCGGGCCCAACATAATATAGAAAAGATATTCCTTTGCGGCACGCACACCCAGGAATGGATCTACACCAATGTAGTTCGGGCGAATGTATAGCGAGGTTCCCTCTGCTTTGGGCACCCAGCTTTGCTCCAAATTCAGCAGTTCCAGCAGCGCGCTATAGGCAAACTCCTCATCAATTTGCGGCATTGCCAGCCGCTTTGCGGAGTTGTTTATTCTGTGAAAATTATCGTGTGCGCGAAATAGGTTTATTTCGTCTTCGTCTGTTCTGTATGCTTTCAGCCCATCAAACACCTCTTGCCCATAGTGGAACACTGTGGCAGCAGGAGAAATGCTGAAATTTTCGTAGGGCATAATTTCTGCACTGTGCCAGCCCTTGCCCTCTGTGTAGCGCATAATAAACAAATGATCGCTAAAAAACTGCCCAAACCCCAGATTGCTTTCATCCACGGGTCTTTTCTTTAAATTTTCCGATGCCGTAAATTTGATTTCCATATGCTCCTCGTTTCTCGTCTCTCTATTTTAGATTCATACCACAGCTCTTTTGTGCTTGCATGGCAGCCAGCACACGATTTTGCGGAGCTGTGGGTAATTACTGTTTGGTTTTTTCTTGCAAATAACATTCCCCAATTATTTCATACACCTGCGCACCCATAAAGGCGTGGGTTACTTGCTCTTGAAAGCGGATGCCTTGCTCTTTGTCCAACATTAGCTTTGCATAAATCACCTCTGCAAAGTCGCTTTTTATTGTGGCGCCATATTCCTCTGCCAGTTGGCACAGCTTGCCATAATCCGCATACTCCACAGTGAACTGATACACCTGTGCCGGTATGTTCCACAGTGTTTTTGCGGTTTTCAGCGTATCTGCCACACAGCCGCCATAGGCCCGCGCCAGCCCGCCTGCGCCCAGCATAGTGCCGCCAAAGTAACGCGTTACCACTGCCAAAATATTGGTTATATCGTTCTTTTTCAGCACCTCCAGCATGGGAATCCCCGCAGTTCCTTGAGGTTCTCCATCATCTGCATAGCGTTCGAAGGATCTATCCGCACCTATTACCATAGCGCTGCAGTTGTGCGTTGCGTTATAGTGCATCTTTTTGATGCCTGAAAGCGCCTCTGCCGCCTGCTGGGAATCTGTAACGGGAATCAACTCGCAAAGAAACCGTGATTTTTTTATTACGGCTTCGCCCGTGGCATGTTCGCCCAAGCTGATGTGCCGTATTAGGGGAGCGCTGTCGGCAGCAGGCATGCCTTCTTCCGGCAAAACGGTGTTCAAACAAGCACCACCTTATGAAATATCTTCTTTCCTTTTCGAATCATAAGCGAACCCTCTTCAAAATCACTCTCCGAAAGCGCCGCAAATTCATCCGTTACCTTGTTGCCATTGATGGAAACGCCACCACCCACAATCAACCGCCGCCCCTCGCCACGGGATTTTGTTAGCCCGGTGAAAAGTAGCAATTCAATTATCTTATTGTTATCCAAAAGCTGTGCCGGGGTGATTTCGGTGGTGGGAATGCTGCCCCCCTCGCCGCCGCCGCCAAACAATGCCTCCGCAGCTTGCTGCGCCTTGGTTGCCTCGTCCTCCCCATGCACTTTTTTGGTTACTTCAAATGCCAGCACCTTTTTGGCTTCGTTAATTTCGCTGTCCTGCAGGGCGCTTAGGCGGTTCACCTCGTCCATTGGCAGGAAGGTTAGCAGGGCAAGGCAGTTTTTCACATCGGCATCATCCACATTGCGGAAGTATTGGTAAAACTCGTATGGCGATGTTTTTTCCTTATCCAGCCACAGCGCACCACCCACGGTTTTGCCCATCTTTTCGCCGTCACTTTTCAGCAGCAATGTCATGGTCATGCCATAGGCTTCCTTTTTTTCCAGCCTGCGAATGAGGTCTGCACCGGCCAGTATGTTGCTCCACTGGTCGTCTCCGCCCATTTCCAGCCTGCAATCGTATTTGCG
>CAYYOY010000039.1:0-10504 GCA_964473265.1 uncultured Oscillospiraceae bacterium | reverse complement strand
GGCATTTAATATCTTTATATATAAATCCTATTTGATTATAAATATTTGCCCCATACTCTTTATCAAAGGTTTCGCTTAATGGTTGATTAATAGGAATATTAAACGAATCGGTTTTATAATGCACCAACTTATCCCTTACTTCAAAAAGGCTATCTATTGCTTCATGAATTTTGAGCTTATCAAATACGCCTTCGGCTCCCAGTTCTTGAAAAATTTTACGAGCTTTTCTATTTACGCTTGCACGACTGCTTTTATCGCAAATATTAAATGCTTCACCGCCACAAAAGTTATAACCTAAAAAATTAATATAGGCTTCAACTGCTAATGCTTGGAAAACGATAGCAGAAATTGCACAGCGAGGCAACTCAGAATAATAATAGTTTATTAAAGCATTTTCTTCGTTTGAATAATCCAGTAAATTCCATGTTTCTGCTTTTAAAATATCATTTAAGTTTTTTTCACTCTTAATGAAGTCTTCATAATTTTCATTTGACAATGATAAAAAAAGCCTATGCATAAAAATGAAATTTTTCATACACACCAACACTATTAAGTTTTTTTACTTTTTTCTAACCAAATAAAGTTAGATGCTTAATTCTATCATGTTTTATGTAAAAAAAGAAGACATACTTACCCCTTAGAGTAAATATGTCTTCCTGGTACGCCCGACTGGATTCGAACCAGCGGCCTTCAGAGTCGGAGTCTGACGCGCTATCCAACTGCGCTACGGGCGCGTATTCTTTTGTGCAACCAGCGGCCACCCGCTTGGGGTACAAGCTAGTATACCACAAAACTTTGCAAAAGAAAAGCCCTATTCTTGGGCCTTTTTTGCCGGTGCCGCTTGTTGCTGGCAAACTTTGGTGTTATAATAAGTACAATTGTAAACCACTTATTTGTCGGCCAATTTTGCCACCACACATTAGTACTTTGCCTTTCAAAGAGGAATGCCTTTATGCCCAGACGATTGTGCTGCATTTTTCTTGCCCTGGCCTGTTTGCTGCTGCAAACGGGCTGTTTTGCCAGCAAAAAGGGGCAAACTCTGCGGTTTGATATTCCCCAAGGTGTGCAGAGCCTAGACCCACAGTTTACCAGCCAGCCAACCGCTCAAACCCTGCTGGCCAACTGCATGGAAGGCCTTGTGCGCCGCCTGCCAGATGGCAGTTTGCGCACCGCAGCCGCCGAAAGCTATAGAATTTCGCCCGACGGCCTAACCTACACCTTTTTCTTGGCCGAAGCCACTTGGTCGGACGGTTCCCCCCTTGCCGCGCAAGATTTTGCCTTTGCCCTGCGCCGCCTTTTTATGCCCGGCGCGCTTTCCCCCTATGCCGCCAATTTCACTGCCATTGCCGGCGCACGCGAAGTGCTGGCCGGCAACCTTCCCCCACAAGAGCTGGGCATTACCGTGCCCAACGCTTCTACCCTTGTTATTACGCTGGAAACGCCCGATCCCTTTTTCCTGCAGGCGCTGGCTTCCAGCGCCGCCCTGCCTTGCAATGAAAAATTTTTCTACGAAACCAAGGGCCGCTATGGCATGACAGAAGAGCACCTGCTCACCAACGGCCCCTATAGCCTATTGCAATGGGATAATACAAAATCGATTGTGCTGGCAAAAGATAGCACCTACCACAAGGCCAACCCGCTGGCTGCCGATATGGTGGTGTTTTACGTTGCCAGAAGCAACCCTGTAGATCTGCTGCTTTCCGGCAAGAGCGACGCCGGCCCTATTCCTTTTGCCAGCCTAAGCGAGGCTAGGCGCAAAGGCTTTGTGCTTTCCAGCTACAGCACCACTACTTGGGCGCTGGTTTTCCCCTGCAGCGGCACAACCTTTTCTTCCCAAGACCTTCGCGCCGCCATTGCACAGGGCACCCAGCGCAGCCAGCTTACCGCCAACCTGGCCGAAAATTTGCAGCCGGGTGCCGGCCTGCTGCCGCCCTCTGCCCTATTGGGCGAAAGGCCTTACCGCCAGCTTGCCGGCGCACCCTTCGAACCCAGCTACGACCCTTATGCCGCCAAAGAGCTTTATACAAACGCGCTAAGCAATATTGGCCTTACCACCCTAAACGGTTGCCGCCTAGTTGTGCCCGATACCCCCTCGGCCCTCGCCATGGCCAGCTCTTTGCAGCAAATGTGGCAGGCCAACCTTGGGTTTTATATAAACATTGAAAGCATTTCTTTAGAAAGCGCCCAACAGGGCTACACCCCCCAAAGCAAGGATATTGCCCTGCTGCCCCTTACCCTACCCAGCTCTCAGGCCCACAGCCTGTTGGCCCGCTTTACCGCCGGTAACCCGCAAAACCCAGCCGGCTTTGCCGACCCCGCCTTTGATGCCGCGCTGGCGGCTGCCGCTGCTTCCCCCAGGCTGGAGGATATTGCCGCTCAGCTTTCGGCTGCGGAAGATATTTTGCTGCAGGACGGGGTGGTTATCCCCCTGTATTCCGAAACCACCTATTACGCCATAGCGCCCAGCATTAAGGGCGTAGCCCTTTCGCCCTTTGACGGTGTGCTGCTTATACCGGAAGAATAGCCGGCCTTGCTATAAAAACAGCCCGGGTGAAATTTTCACCCGGGCGTATTACTATGCTGTTTGGGTCTGGCAGTTTTATAGTAAACCCACTATAGCAGCTTGGCGTAGCGCTGCGAAACCTCTTTCATAGAACCAATGGTTTCTCGCAGGCTACCCATGGTATCTACCTGCTGGTCAATAAGGGTTATATTGCTTGCCGTAATGCCCTCTAAAAGTTGCACTGCACCGGTAATTTCGCGCAGCAATTGCTGCACCGCAGACATATTGTGCTTTATAGTATTAGAAAACCCTTTAATCTCTTGTGCTACCACTGCAAAGCCCTTGCCCGCGCTGCCCGCACGGGCTGCCTCGATAGAAGCATTTACAGCCAAAATATCTGTCATGGTAGAAACCGTGGCAATGTCCTGTAGAATGGTGTTGGTCTTGCGGGCGTTTTCCACAATCTGCTGCATAATGGTGGCAAATTGGGCGTGGTCCTCCGATAGTTTATGAATGTTTCCGGTAACCTCCAGCGTTCTGTCGTTCATTGCCCCGAAGTGGCTGACAAAATCTTGGTATGTATGCAGAAGCTGGGCCTCTTTTTCAATGGATATACCAATGCCCACGCAGCCTACCACCTGCTGGTTATGGTCTACAATAGGGGTGGCAGTGGAACGAAATGGCACCCCCCACACCTCGGCCGGCACTATTTTTGTAGTGCTGCGCTTTTCTAGAAACGCTTGGTTCAGCGGGCTTTGGGGCGGCACCGGCATTCCGGGCTTAACCCGAATATCCACACTTTTACCCGGCTTGTACGCAATGAATTCCTTTGTATCTGTAACAGAATACATGCAGTCTGCGTCCATTAGTTCCGAAATATCGCCAATAAGCCGCACCAACAGGTCGCGCTTTTCCAGGCCACCATAAATAATGCCCATTATCTACCCCGCCGCCCCTTCGCCTTTGGGGCGGCGCTCCTTTCCTTGGTGTTGCCTGCCGGCGGCTATTCGCCTGCCGGGGTATTATCTTGTTCTTGGGTTTCGCCTTCTGCTTCACTGTTTTCATCTGCCGGTAATTCTTCGGCAGTTTCTTCGCGGGCAGCACCCGCTAGCGTAACCACGCGGGTATCTTCCCCTATGCGCATGGCGCGCACCCCGCCACCGTAGCGGCTTTGGCTGGTAATCTCTTGTGCGGGAATGCGGATGATTACGCCATCGTCGGTGATGATGATTACATCGTCGTCATCTCCCACCGTGCGAATACCCGCCACCAGGCCGTTCTTGCCGTCGGTGCGGTAGTTGCGCACACCCTTGCCGCCGCGGCTTTGCAGACGGTATTCCTCCATGGGCGTGCGGCGGCCAAGGCCACGTTCCGAAACGGTGAGCAGTGTCATGCCCTCGCAAACAGGCTCCATGCCCACCACACTGTCGCCCTCGGTTAGGGTTAGCGCCTTCACACCACGGGCGGCACGGCCCATGGCGCGCACATCGTCCTCGGCAAAGCGAATCGCCATACCCTTGCGGGTAGCAATAATCAGCTCGCTGCCGCCGTCGGTGTGGCGCACCCAGGCAAGCTCGTCGCCTTCATCCAGGCTAATGGCAATAATGCCGCTCTTGCGCACATTGCGGTATTCCACCAAGCGGGTGCGCTTGATAATGCCCTGCCGGGTTACCATAACAAGGAAGCTCTGCTCGTCCAGCTCGCTCACTTTTATCATGGAGGTTATTTTCTCGTCCTGCTCTACCGGTAGGATGTTTACAATATTGTTGCCTCTGCTGGTGCGGCTGCATTCGGGAATTTCGTAGCCCTTCAGGCGGTACATTTTGCCCTTGCTGGTAAAGAAAAGCACATAGTCGTGGGTAGAGCATACAAACAGCTCTTCCACAAAATCTTCTTCCCGGCGGGACATGCCCTGCACGCCGCGGCCACCGCGCCGCTGGGTGCGGTAGACCTCGGTGGGCTGGCGCTTAATATAGCCAAAGTGGGTAAGGGTAATTACGCAGTCGCCCTGCGGAATAAGCGCTTCAATATCTACCTCGCCCGAAACCGAGGCTATCTCGGTACGGCGCTCGTCATTATGCTTCTGGCGAATGACCATAAGCTCATCCTTGATAATAGCAAACAGCTTGCCTTCGTCGGCCAGAATAGCCTCAAGCTCGGCAATGCGCACCTGTAGGCCGGCCAGTTCTTCTTCTATTTTGCCGCGTTCCATGCCGGTAAGCTGCCCAAAACGCATTTGCACAATGGCTTGGGCTTGCACCTCGGTAAAGCCAAAGCGTTCCATCAGGGCGGCGCGGCCCTCGGGGTAGCCACCCTTGGTGGCACGCAGCAGCGCAATTACTTCATCAATATGGTCGAGCGCAAGCTTCATGCCCTCTAAAATGTGGGCACGCTCGCGGGCCTTGCCTAAATCGTAGGTGGTACGGCGAGTAACAACCTCGCGCTGGAAGTTGAGGTAATGGTGCAGCACTTCCTGCAGTGTCATTACACGGGGAACGCCGTCGGCCAGCGCCAGCATAATAACACCCACCGTTTCCTGCAGCTGGCTGAAGGAATAGAGCTGGTTGAGCACCACCTGGGGGTTTGCGTCGCGCTTAAGCTCAATGACAATGCGCATGCCGTCGCGGTCCGATTCATCGCGCAAATCGCTTATTTGGTCTATGCGCTTTTCCTTCACCAGCTCGGCAATGCCCACAATGAGGCGGGCCTTGTTCACCATGTAGGGAATTTCCGTCACCACAATGCGCTGGCGGCCGTTGGGCATATCTTCTATGCTGGCACGTCCCCGCAGGGTAATGCGCCCGCGCCCGGTGCCATACGCCGCACGAATGCCGCTGCGGCCCATAATAATGCCGCCTGTGGGGAAATCGGGCCCTTGAATGTGCTGCATAATCTCATCCAGTGTGGCTTCGGGGTTATCAATAAGCAGGCAAACTGCATCTATTACCTCCCCCAAGTTGTGGGGAGGAATGTTGGTAGCCATACCCACCGCAATGCCCGTAGAGCCGTTTACCAGAAGGTTAGGAAAGCGCGAGGGCAGCACTATGGGTTCTTTTTTGGAATCGTTATAGTTGGTGGTGTAATTCACCGTTTCTTTGTCAATATCGGCCAGCAGGTGCATGGCCATTTTGCTCATGCGGCTTTCTGTGTAGCGGTAGGCGGCGGCAGGGTCGCCATCTATAGAGCCGAAGTTGCCCTGTCCGTCTATCAGCGGGTAGCGCATGGAAAAATCTTGCGCAAGGCGCACCATAGCGTCGTACACCGAAGCGTCGCCATGGGGGTGGTAATCGGCCAGCACAATACCAACGGTTTCGGCCGATTTCCGGTAGGCTTTATCGGGTGTTAGGCCCTTTTCATAGGCGCTGTAAAGAATGCGCCGGTGCACGGGCTTTAGGCCGTCGCGCACGTCGGGCAATGCACGCCCCACGATAACCGACATAGAGTAGTCCAGATAGGACTTTTTCATTTCGCTTTCAATGTCAACCTCTATAACCCTTCCGGCGGGTGTATTGTTCAAATCGTCGTTGTACATGGGCTACTCCTTTGTTGTGGGTATATAATAGTGCCTTTGGGCTACGGCTACTGCGAGAGCAGGCCGGCCAGCTGCAGCAGGTCGTCCTGCGAGAAGAACTCTACTTCCAGCTTGCCGCTTTCCTCCCCTTGTGGGGTTATCTTCACACGGCGGCCCAGCTGCTCTTGCAGCGCCAGCGCCACCTCGGTGTAAATATGGTTGCCAAAGGCCGGTTCGGCTGGGGGCGTGGTGGGTTTGGGCTGTTTTTCCTGCCGGGCCTGCCGCACAAGCGCCTCCACTTGGCGCACAGTAAGGCCTTTTTGCTGCATTTCGGCAGCCAGTTGCTCCAGCTGGGCTTTGTCTTCCAGGCCGGCCAGTGCTTTGGCGTGCCCAGGGGTAATATCCCCAGCGCGCAGGCCTTCCAGCACGCTGGTGGGCAGCTGCAGCAGGCGCAGTGCATTGGCAACGGCAGGGCGGCTTTTGCCCACCCGCTGGGCTACCTGCTCTTGGGTCATGCCATGCTGTTGCATAAGCACCCGGTAGCCTTCGGCCTCTTCCACGGGGTTTAAATCCTCTCGCTGCAGGTTTTCTATCAGGGCAATTTCCATGGCGGCCAAGTCGTCCAGCTGCTTTATAACCACCGGCACTTCGGTAAGCCCGGCCATGCGGCTGGCGCGCCAGCGGCGTTCGCCCGCCACAATTTGGTAGCCGCCGTTTTCCAGCGGACGCACCACAATAGGCTGCAATACCCCATGCTGTGCAATAGACTGCGCAAGCTCTTCCAGCGCTTCGGGCGTAAAGGTTTGGCGAGGCTGCTGGCGGTTGGGCTCTATTTCAGAAAGGCGCAGGGTTTGGGCTTGTTCCCCGGCGGCGGTGGTGTTGTCCAGAAAAAGGGCATCCAGCCCTTTGCCCAGTCCACTTTTTTTCATAGAATGCTCCTCTTAGGGTTTGTTTTTGCGCATGTTCCCCTGCTTACACCCGGGCGGGCACCCGCAGGTTGCGCAGAAGTTCGTCGGCAAGCTGGTAGTAGGCGTAGGCCCCTTTAGAGGCTCTATCGAAATACATTACCGGCTGCCCGAAGCTGGGGGCTTCCGAAAGCTTAATGTTGCGAGGTATGGTGGTGGCATACACTTTTTGTGGAAAGTGGCGTTTTACCTCGTCCACCACCTGCAGTGTTAAGTTCAGGCGGCCGTCGTACATGGTAAGCAGCACACCTTCAATTTCTATCTGGCTGTTGTAAAGCCGTTTTACCTGGCGCACAGTGTCTATCAACTGAGAAAGGCCCTCTAGCGCGTAGTATTCGCACTGAATAGGGATAAGAATGCTGTCGCAGGCTGTGAGGGCATTTAGGGTAATAAGCCCCAGCGAGGGTGGGCAATCGATAAGGATAACGTCATATTGCTCGCGCAGGCGCAAAAGTGGCAGGCGCAGGCGCAGCGTGCGGTTTTCCAATTCCACCAATTCTATTTCGGCCCCGGCCAGCGCAATGCTGCTGGGCAGCAGGCTTACATTCTTAAAGCTTGTGGAAAGCACGGCCTGTTCGGCCGGTATGCCACCGATAAGTACATCGTAGCTCGAGGCCGCAATTTGTCGTTTATTTACGCCCATGCCGCTGGTGGCGTTGCCTTGAGGGTCAAAATCGACCAGCAGCACCTGCTTACCCCGCTCGCCCAATGCGGCGGCTAAATTTACGGCGGTGGTGGTTTTGCCCACACCGCCCTTTTGGTTGGCAATTGCAATAATTTTCCCCATATTTTGCCTTCAACCCCCCTTTAACTCTGCCTTCTATTTTACAGGTTTTGGGGCGAAATTGCAAGCCTTTGGGGGAATTGTTCCATGTGAAACAACAAGAAGCCATGCTTGGCACGGCTCCTTATTGTTCAGCTTAGGAAGGTGCGTATATAGCAAACCACAATAGTGGCGAGCCATTGTAAAAGGGGTGTGGCAATATTTCTACCCATTTTGCTGTGCCGCCTGGCGTTCGCCGTGGGCTTCGGCCTTGGGCACGCTAACGGTGTAGTATATGTAATTTTCATCCTCGCTGCGGGTAGATTGTATATTTAGCCCACCCTGCCGCACTGTTTCCACCGCTTTGTTAATGGAGTTGAACAGCAGGCGCACATCGCGTATTACCATAGCCGGTCCGTGGCGCTGCACTTTGGGGCGCAGCAAACGCTCAATATATTGCTCGGTTTGCGCTACGCTAAGGTGGCCTGTAACAATAGCACGAATGGCCTTTAGGCAGAGGGCTTCGTCCTCCAGCCGCAGCAGGGCGCGGGCATGGCGTTCGGTAAGGTGGGCTTCCAGCAGTGCCTGGCGAACACTGGGTTGCAGGCGCAGCAGGCGCAGCTTGTTGGCAATGCTGGGCTGGCTGTAGCCCAGCAGCTTGGCCACCTGCTGTTGGGTAAGGCCATGGGTTTGCAGCATGGCAGCAATAGCCAGCGCTTCTTCAAAACAGTTTAGGCCGCTGCGGTGAATATTTTCTACCAACGCCAGCACAGCCGGGCTTTGCGGCGGCAGCTCTTTTACAATAGCCGGCACATGCTGCCAGCCAAGCTGCTGGCAGGCCAGCAAACGCCTGTGCCCCGCCACCAGCTGCCAGCCGTTCTGCCCTACTGTAACTGTAATGGGTTGCAGCAGGCCGTTTTCTTCTATGCTGGCGGCCAGAAGCGTAAGCTCGTCTGGGTCAAAGCTTGTCCGAGGTTGGTAAGGGTTGGGTTTAATGCGCTCTATAGGCAGCAGCACCACCTGTGCCACCGCTTTGGGTTGTCGCTCCAGTAGCATGGTACAACACCCCCGTTCTTTGTCGGTATATGTTACGGCAGTTTACATAGCGGGCTGCAAAACGCAAGCAGCCGCGCATATCACCGCAAGCCTATAATAACAGCTTGTACCAATATTTTCCACATATTTTGGTCGCAAAAAAGCCCCCTGCAGCTGCCGGGTTCGACAGGCCTACAGGGGGTTTTTAGCAATTTTAGCGGCGTTGCGGGGGAATTGTGTCGGCGTTTGCGATATTTTTTTTATTATTACAAGCGAACGTCCGTCGCCTCCCGGCAGTGTAAAGCTCTTTATCTGCTCTAGCCTGCCACCTAACCGGGCAATGGCATTCTGGCTTTGAGCCAGCTCTGCTTCCACTTGCCCGCCCTTCATGGCAATAAAGCTGCCCCCCACCGCCACCAGCGGCAGGCAATATTCCGCCAGCTGCGGCAGCTGCGCCACGGCGCGGGCGGTGGCGCAGCTACAGCTTTCGCGCAGGGGGGTGCGCCCGGCTTCTTCCGCCCGGGCATGCAGCAGTGTGGCGGTAAGGCCTAGTTCATCCAGCACTGCTTGCAAAAAGGTAAGGCGCTTGTTCAGGCTATCGAGCAGTGTAAGCTTAAGCTCGGGGTGCAAAATTTTTAGCACCAGGCCGGGGAACCCTGCCCCTGTGCCTACATCCACTAAGCTTGTTCCATGTGGAACATCCAAGCAGGTAGACACCAGCAGGCTATCGAGAAAATGTTTGATTTCTACTTCCTCCGGCTGGGTAATAGCCGTAAGGTTCATGCGCTCGTTCCATTCCAACAGCAGGCGGGCATAGGCTTGCAGACGCTCCAGGCAAAGAGTATCCAGCGCAATGCCAAAGGGTTCGGCCAGGCCGCGCAGGCGTTCTATATTAATCATTCTTTTGACCCTCGTCCTCCACAGTGCTATTTTGCCGGTTTAGCTGCGCCAGGTGCAGCATTAGCACCGAAATATCAGCCGGGCTTACGCCCGAGATACCCGCCGCCTGCCCCAGGCTAAGCGGACGAATGCGCGAAAGTTTTTCGGCCGCTTCCAGCCGCAGGCCACGAATAGCGGTGTAGTCTATATCTTCCGGCAGCTTGGTGCCCTCCAGCCGGCGCATTTCGTCTACATGCGCCATCTGCTTTTTAATGTACCCTTCATATTTTACCTCAATTTCCACCGCTTCGGCCTCGGCGGCGGTTAGCGTAGGGCGGTGGGGGTCGAAGGCAGATAAATTGTCATAGCTTACTTGGGGGCGCCGCAGCAGTTCGGCGGCGGTAGCGCCAGAGGCAAGAGGCGTGGTTTCCAAGCTTTCTAGCAGGGCGTTTAGCTGGGGCGTGGGGGCAAGCGTAAGGCGTTCCAGGCGGGCAATTTCCTGCGCTATGTTCTGCTGTTTTTGCAGGTAGGCCTCGTAACGGGCCTGAGAAATAAGCCCCAGCTCGTAGCCCAAGGGGGTAAGACGACGGTCGGCGTTATCTTGCCGCAGCACCAGGCGGTATTCCGAGCGTGAGGTAAGCATACGGTAGGGCTCGTTGCAGCCTTTGGTAGCCAGGTCGTCCACCAACGTGCCAAGATACGAGCCCGAACGCGGTAGCACCACCCCCGCTTGCCCGCGCACCCGCCGCACGGCATTTATGCCGGCCAGCAGGCCCTGGGCGGCGGCTTCTTCATAGCCCGAGGTGCCGTTACACTGCCCTGCACCAAACAGCCCCGGCAGAGCTTTG
>CAYYOY010000038.1:0-10545 GCA_964473265.1 uncultured Oscillospiraceae bacterium | reverse complement strand
CCACAGCCTGTGCTTTAATGGCCTCGGCGGGGTAGCTGCCGCCAATTTCGTTGTTTACCACGCCGCACAAAATATTAAAGGTGCTATCGGTAAACACCGTGCCGCCCACCAGCACCCGCAGGTTGCCGGGGTCGCCACTGGGCGTTTGAGGCGGCTGGCTGCTGCTGGAAGAGGAACTTGGCCTGTTGCTACTGGAACTGGAACTGCTGCCGGAACCCGAGCTGGAGCTGGAGGTTTCGCTCTCGCTTTCGCTAAAACTGCTACTTGAACTAGAACCAGAGCTGGAACTGGAGCTGGAGCCGGAGCTAGAACTAGAGCTGGAACTGGAACTGGAACTGGAAGAAGCGCTGCTGCTCTGGCTGGCCGAGGAAGAGGCTTGTGAATCGGAACTGCTTTGAGAAGCATCTTCCGGCTGTTCCAGTGCATCGGGCAGTGGGGTTCCACCGGTTATATTGGGCTGCTGCTCGGGCAAAGCGGCAAAAATGCGGCCCTGTGCGGCTATTACACTGCCGCCCTGGCCCAGGCTCTGTTGGCTATAGCTATAGAGCAGCACCGGTACGGCCACCGCAAGGGCAAAGGCAGCCACAATGCCGGCGGCCAAACGGGGCCGCTTGGGGCCGGGTTTGTCCGCTTCCGGTGGTGAAGGAGGTGGTGGCGGGGCGGGCTCTATACCGGCAAAATCGCACAGCAGCTCTAAGCCGCTGCTTTCTAAAATAGTAAGCGCTTGCGAAAGGCGGCCGGGCAACAGTAAAATGCACTGTGCACCGGCTCGCAGCGCCGCACCCTGTTCGCAGCCACCCGGGTTGGGCAGATGAATAGCCCCCTGCGGCAGCCAGGCACAATAGCGCAACTGCTCGGTGAAGGGCTGTTCGGTGTGCTGGCAAAATTGCTCTAGCGTGGTTAGAGCCGAGGGGTTGGGCTTGGGGCGCAGCGCCAGCCCCTTGCAAATGGTAGAAAGGGTAGAAAAATCTTCCCCTTCGCCCAGGCCGCCGGTAATAACAATAATATCGCTGCGGCCTACAGCAAGGTTGAAATGCGCCACAAGCTCTTCGGCAGAACCTGCCGAAGAGCTTTGTATGCGCCCCTTTACGCCAAGCCAAAGCATAGCTAGGGATATTTCTCTGCTGGCGGAAATGGCCTCGGCCAAATCTCCCGCGCCGCAGGTGCGTATAATTTCCAGCTTCATGCAGTTACCTCGGAAATGGGGTGTTACATGGCTTAGGAGTCAATATCGGTAGAGGGGGGTGGATCGGAAGTAGTGCTCGAAGAGGTGGTTGCAGATGTGGAGGAGCTACTGGTGTTCGAGCTTGAAGTGGTGCTGGAACCCGAACTTGTGCCGGTGCTCGAACTTGTGCTGGAAGATGTGCTCGAGCTAGAAAAGCTAGAGCTGGAATTGAGCTTGGCGGCAATTTGTGCATCAATTAGCGATATCCACTGGCTCTTATCCTTGGTTACCAGCGTGTTGGCCAGCGCATCCTTTTCGGCAGCCGAAAGCAGGTTGTTGTTGGGGCGTGCGTCAATGGCTGCCTTGGCTTCTGCCAGCAGAGCGGCATTTTGCTTGCCGGCAATTTGCGCGTCAATCAGCGATACCCACTGGCTCTTATCCTTGGTTACCAGCGTGTTGGCCAGTGCATCCTTTTCAGCCTGCGAAAGTAGGCCGCTGTTGGGGCGTGCGTCAATGGCTGCCTTAGCTTCGGCAAGCAGCACCGCATTTTGTTTGCCGGCAATTTGCGCATCAATCAAAGCGTTCCACTGGGCTTTATCCTTGGTAACCAGCGTAAGGGCTAGGGCATCCTTTTCGGCTTGCGAAAGCAGGTTGCTGTTGGGGCGTTTATCAATGGCTGCCTTGGCTTCTGCCAGCAGTGCGGTGTTTTGTTTGGCGGCAATTTGTGCGTCTATTAGCGCAATCCATTGGTTTTTCTCTTTGGTAATGAGCGTGGCGGCCAAGGCGTCCTTTTCGGCTGCCGTTAGTAAATCGCTATTGGGGCGTGCGTTAATGGCGGCCAGTGCTTCTGCCAACAAAACAGAGTTATCTTTGGCTTTAATGGTTTTGTCAATTTCAGCCTGCCAGAGCTCTTTTTCCATGGGTAGCAGCAGCTCAACCAGCTTATCAATATCGGCTGTGCTTAGCTTTTCGTTGCCCGGCCGGGTTTTAATAAGCGCCTGAATTTCCTTGGTAAGCTGTGCCTTGGCAGAGCGCTGTTGCGCCAGCTTCATCATTTGCGAAAGCGGCAGGGTGTTCAGTTCCTCGGGGGTGAGCCAAAGCTTTAGCTCTGCTTTGCGGTTTTCAGCAATAGATTTTTGCTGTTCTTCGCTAAGCTTCTTTTCATCCTCGGTGAGCCACTTTTGCAGTTCGGCCAGAGCAGCCTTCTTGGCGGCTTCATCCTGGGCCTTTTTCTTCTCTTCCTCTTGGCGCTTGGCAATAGCGTCGTACCAGGCCTGCGGCATCTTGGGGGCGGGGTTCAGCTTGGCAGAGGCAACGTCTACCGCGGGGTTTTCACCGTCGCGCACGCGGCGGGCTACAATTACCATGCGCGCATCTTTAAATTCGTAGGCGCAGGTAGAAAGGGTGAGCAGTTGGTCGGTGGTGGTTACGTCCACAGTAGTGTTGATAAGCGAGCGGGCACGAATTTCATTAATGAAGGCCGTCATGGCGGCATCATCGGTAGAATTAATAAAATTGTGGTATTCAAACACAGGCCCCTGCGCCGCATAGGCATTGGTAATGAACATGGCTACAATTTTATATTTGCCTTCGCGGTACACACTATCGAAGGTGATAACAGGGTGCTCTTTATAATACGCCAGCGATTCATACTTCATCAGTTCGCCGAACATCTGGCCGTCCTTCATGTTGTGGCCGTATATAAGCGTATTGGTGCTGGGTGTTTCTACATCCACACGGAAATCTAGAAAGGGAATACCATGCTGGTTAGATTTCGTGTAGAAATCGCGCCGGAGGTAATAATCGTTATCTACCGATTGTACTACCGGGTATTTCAGGGGTGTGCCGGGAATTTCCAGCCAGCCCATAATATCGGGGTTAATTTCGTAAAGCTGCGCAAATTTAGGCAGATAATTGGTGGGGTAGCCACGGGGCGGCTTTACATTTTCGGTATTGTTAATCAGGTCTTCCAGGTGTTCGGTCATGGCTTTGTTGGAGTTAGATTCCATATAGTAGCTTGCAATATAGCCGGTGGAACAGATAAACACCAGCGAAGCAACCCACAGCACAATTTTGCGAAGTTTTTCGCCTGTGCTGTCTTGCCGGGTGGGGAATATTTTAGCAAAGAAGCTTTTTTTCTTCTTGCGTTTATTCGGCATGGGTGGGGGTACCTCCTTCACTGCGGTGCCGGGCAGGTTGCGGGCCGGCTGCATGGCGGAAGAAGCCTGCGCCGGGGTTGCGGCCGGACGTGCCGGACGTTCGGGCAGCCTGCCGACAGCCAGTATGTAAGAAGCACAGCTTTCGCGCAGCACGTCCTCCAGCTCGGTGGGGGAGGACGGCAGGCTAAAAATTTGCTGCCGCTGCGAGGTAAGCGCCCAGCCACCGGCCAGCCCTCTGCGGCCGCTAAAGGCGGTGCTGCCCTCGGGTAGACGTGCAAGCGCAATTTGCCCTTCGGGCATGCTACGCCCGGTGCGCTGGTAAAACTGGCGTATCTCTTCCAGGCGTTCGCGGTTTACCTGCAGGCCAATGCCCAGCCCGGTGCAGACAACATCCTTAATAAGAGCCTGCTCGGAAGGGCTGCCGGCCAGCAGCACAACGGTATCGCACCGGCGCAGAGCGGTGGAAATGGCCTGTGCCAGGGAACGGCGGTCAGCCGCAACCTGGCTGGTGGCACCTATCTTCTGGCCGGCCTGGCGAAAGACACGCGCAAGCAGTTGCAGGCTTTCGGGCTGTTCGCCGGAGCTATTTATACTTAAAATTTCAACAGACACGAAGCGCACTCCTTTTCCGCAATACTTTTTATAGTATAATTTATATTTTTCAAGCAGGGCAGCTTGCCAAGCTTGTGGCTTTTATAGTTTGGTCGGCCCGGCACACCACCAGCTCGGCAGTTTTTGCAGCGGCCTCTACCAGTGCATCAATTGGCATGGCAGCCTCCAGCCGTTCCACCTCGGGCAGGCGGGGGTTGGTTTTGGGGTGGCGGGGGGTAAACACAGTGCAGCAATCTTCATACGGCAAAATAGAGGTTTCAAAGGTGTCTATCTGCCGGGCAGTGCGCACAATTTCTTCTTTATCCATACCAATAAGCGGGCGCAGCACCGGCAGGTTTACCACTGCCTCGGTGCAGGCCAGCGCCGGCATGGTCTGGCTGGCTACCTGGCCCAGGCTTTCGCCGGTTACCAGGCAGCCGCAGTTTTCCTTGCGGGCAATGGCATCGGCAATGCGCATCATAAAGCGGCGCATAACAAGTGTAAAGTATTCTTCAGGAATTTCGCGGCGAATTTGCTCTTGAATTTCCGTAAAAGGCACAATAAACAGTGTAACTCTGCCGCAGTAAACGGCAAGCTTGGCGCAGAGCGTTTCTACCTTGTGGCGGGCACGCTCGGATGTATAGGGCGGGCTGGCAAAGTGCACCGCCATGAGCTCCAGCCCCCGCTTGGCCATGCGGTAGCCGGCCACGGGGCTATCGATACCGCCGGAGGCCAGCAGCAAGGCGCGGCCGCCGCTGCCCACGGGAATGCCGCCCGCACCGGGCAGCTGGGTGGTGTGCAGGTAGGCGCCAAAATCGCGTATTTCTATATAAACCGTAACCTCGGGGTTGTGTACATCCACCGTAAGGTGGGGGAAGTGCTGCAGCAGGTGCCCGCCCAGTTCACGGCAGAGCTGGGGCGAGTTGAGGGGGAAGCGTTTATCCGAACGCTTGGCCTCTACCTTAAAGGTTCTGGCGGCCAAAAGCGCTGGGGCAAGGTAGCTTTCCGCCGCGGCGCAAATGGCATCTAAATCTTTTTCCACCAGGCAGGCCCGGCAGAGCCCAGCTATTCCAAATACCGTGGAAAGTGCCTCTAAAGCCTTTTGCAGGTCAACCTCGGGGGTTACGGGGGTAATATATATAGTGCTCTGGGCTTTGCTGTAGTGAAATTCACCCAGCGGCTCCAGGCGGCGTTTACAGTTTTTTATAAGGATATCTTCAAAGCTGCCACGGTTCAGCCCCTTCAGGGCAATTTCACCGTTTTTTAGCAATATAAGCTCCTGCATGACACAACCTCCTCCATTAACCTGCGGTGGCAAGCTGCTGGCGGGCCTGTTCCAGCGCCAGCACCAGTTCATCCAGCTGCTGTGCGGTGGTAGAAACCCCCATTGATATGCGCAGGGCGCTATCTATTTGTTTAAGCGGCAGGCCCATGCTTTGCAGCACAGCGCTGCGGGCGCCGCGCGAACAGGCCGAACCGCCCGAAATATAAATGCCTTTATCTGCCAAAAAATGTATTACCGTTTCGCTGCGTAAACCTACGAGCGATATGTTCATTATATAGGGTGCATGGCCGAACGGAGAATTCCTGCAGCTGTTTGAAATTTGTTTTATTTTTGTAAAAAAATATTCATTTAATGTTCGCCAGTTTTCCAACTGCTGTGCACGCCGGGCAAACATTTGCTCGGCCGCAAGCCCCAGCGCACCTATGGCAGGCGGGTTTTCGGTGCCGGGGCGCAGGCCGCCTTCTTGCCCGCCACCTTGCAGCAGCGGCAAAATGCGCAGGCCCTTGCGCTTATACAGTGCGCCAACCCCCTTGGGGGCACCAATTTTATGGCCGCTTAGGGTAAGCAGGTCTACCCCTGCACGGGCGGGGCAAAGCTCTAGCCGGGCAAAGCCCTGCACGGCATCGCAGTGCAGCAGGGTGGCCGGGTTGGCGGCCTTTACACCGCGGCTTAGGGAGGCAACATCCAGCAGTGCGCCGGTTTCGCTGTTTACCAGGCCGGCGCTCACCAGCAAGGTGTCGGGCTGCACGGCGGCTACCAGGCCGGCAGTATCGGGGCTGCCGTCGGGCAGCAGGGGAATAAGCGTAAGCTGCCACCCTTGCTCGGCTAAGTGGCGCAGCGGCTGCAGCACCGAAGCATGTTCTCCGGCCGAAGCCACCAGGCTGCCTTTTTTGCGGGCATTGGCTGCTGCCAGGCCCAGTAGTGCCAGGTTGTTGGCCTCGGTGCCGCCACCGGTAAAGAAAATTTCATCGGTGCGGCAGGCCAGCACGCCGGCAAGCTGTTGGCGTGCCTTTTCCAGCACCAGCGAGGCGGAAAACCCACGGCTGTGCAGCGAAGAGGGGTTGCCGTATTCCTGGGCATACAACTGCTGCAAAAACTGCGCCACACAAGGTTCCAATGGGGTAGTGGCGCTGTTGTCGAGGTAAATTTCCAACCAAACGCTTCCTTTCGGCCTGCTTTTCGGGCTTTTTCGGTAAAAAACAAAAATTCGATGCTACTATTATACTAAACTATTGTTACCTATTTGTGAACAACGCAAACTTCGCAGGGTAGAAATTCAAGGCAAAAACAATGAAGGCAATTCTGCTTGAAAAAATAAATATTTTTTTAATCAAAACCAAAATTTTCTTTTTTATAAATAAAATTTAATTTATTGAATGGCGTGTTTATGCTATACTGAATGCCGGTGTGCTTTATCCTTAACAGCACCGGCGTAAAGCTCGAAAGCATTTTGCTCAAGCTGCCGGAGCTATTTGAAAAGAGCATAAAGAGTATTAATAGATGGAGTACCAAATGAAAACTATTGGTTTAATCGGCGGCATGAGCTGGGAAAGCACGGTAACATATTATAAAATAATAAACGAAACGGTAAAAGAACAGTTGGGAGGGCTACACTCGGCTAAGATTTTGCTGTATAGTGTAGACTTCCACGAAATAGAACTATGCCAAGCCAGTGGAGCATGGGGCGAAAGCGCCGAAATTCTTGCCAAGGCTGCCGCTGCCCTTGAAAAAGCGGGTGCAGATTTTATTGTTATCTGCACCAATACAATGCACAAACTTGCGCCACAGATACAAGCCGAAATTAGTATCCCAATTCTTCATATTGCCGAAGCTACTGCGCTGGAATTAAAAAAACACCGGGTAAACAAGGTTGCATTGCTTGGCACAAAATATACAATGCAGCAGCAGTTTTACAAAGAAAAGCTTGTGGCTGCCGGAATAGAAGTTATAGTTCCTAATGAAAGAGATATTGAACTGGTAAACCAAGTAATCTACAATGAGCTTTGCCTAGGCACTATTTGCCTAAAATCTAAGCAGGAGTATTTAAGAATAATGGGCGAAATGCAAGAGCGGGGTGCGCAGGGCGTTATTCTTGGATGCACCGAAATAGGGCTGCTCATCCATCAGGCAGATACGCAATTGCCAGTTTTTGATACCACACAAATCCACAGCAGAATGGCTGCCCTGCATGCCATTGCCGAATAAGTATTTTAATAGAGCTACAGGGGCGGCCAAGAGCCGCCCCTGTACTTGTTAAGCAATAGTTTATTTGCAGGCTACTTCTACCGCCACAGCGCAGGCTACGGTTGCGCCTACCATGGGGTTGTTGCCCATGCCAATCAGACCCATCATTTCCACGTGGGCAGGCACCGAGGAGGAACCCGCAAACTGGGCGTCGCCATGCATGCGGCCCATGGAATCGGTAAGGCCGTAGGAAGCCGGGCCGGCTGCCATGTTATCGGGGTGCAGGGTGCGGCCGGTGCCGCCGCCCGAGGCTACCGAGAAGTACTTCACGTTGTTCTCGTAGCTCCACTTTTTGTAGGTGCCGGCTACCAGGTGCTGGAAGCGGGTGGGGTTGGTAGAGTTACCGGTAATAGAAACGTCTACCTTTTCCATCTTCATAACGGCAACGCCTTCCAGCACATCGTTACAGCCAAAAACGCGCACCTTGGCCTTTTCGCCGTCCGAAAACGCCTTTTCGCGCACAACAGTCAGCTCACCGGTGTCAAAATCGTAGTCGGTTTCCACATAGGTGAAGCCGTTGATACGGCTGATGATATAAGCAGCATCTTTGCCCAAACCATTCAGAATAACCCGCAGCGGCTGCTTACGAGCCTTGTTGGCTGTACGGGCAATGCCAATGGCGCCTTCGGCAGCGGCGAAAGATTCATGCCCTGCCAAGAAGCAGAAGCAGTTGGTTTCGTCGCGCAGTAGCATAGCGCCCAGGTTGCCGTGGCCCAGGCCAACGGCGCGCTGCTCGGCTACCGAGCCGGGTACGCAAAAGGCCTGCAGACCAATGCCAATGGCTTCGGCAGCCTCGGCAGCCTTGGTAATGTTCTTCTTCAGCGCAATGGCTGTGCCCAGTGTATAAGCCCATACGGCATTCTCGAAAGCGATAGGCTGTACACCTCTTACAATGGCGTCTACATCAATGCCCTTAGAGGAGCAAAGCTCCTTGGCCGCCTCCAGGCTTTCCAAGCCATACTCTTTCAGGCAGGCTTCAATTTTGGGCATTCTTCTTTCTTTTCCTTCAAACTGTGCCATTTCTGTACCTCCTATCACACATTATTCTTCGCGGGGGTCAATATACTTGGCGGCATTCTCGTAGCGGCCATAGGTGCCAATGTTCTTTTCGTAGGCTTCGGCCGGGCTCTTGCCGCGGCGAATGTCCTCGAGCATTTTGCCTACCCGCACAAACTTGTAGCCGATAACCTCGCCGCCTTCGTCCAGCGCAGTGCTAAGGATATAGCCTTCGGCCATTTCCATATAGCGCACGCCCTTGGCCTCGGTAGAAAAGATCGTGCCCACCTGGCTGCGCAGGCCCTTGCCAAGGTCTTCCAGGCCGGCGCCAATGGGCAGGCCGCCCTCCGAGAAAGCGGTTTGGGTGCGGCCATAGGCCAGCTGCTTAAAGATTTCGCGCATGGCAACGTTAATGGCATCGCACACAAGGTCGGTATTCAGGGCTTCCAGAATGGTTTTGCCGGGCAGAATTTCCCCCGCCATGGCGGCCGAGTGGGTCATGCCCGAGCAGCCCAGGGTTTCCACCAATGCTTCGCGGATGATGCCTTCCTTCACATTCAGGGTGAGCTTGCAGGCGCCCTGCTGGGGTGCGCACCAGCCCACACCGTGGGAAAGGCCGGAAATGTCGGTTACCTGGTAGGCTTTTACCCACCGTCCCTCTTCGGGAATGGGCGCCGGCCCGTGGTGGGGTCCCTTGGTTACGGTGCACATTCTCTCAACTTCATGGGAATAGTTCATATCCTTGCTCCTTTCGGTAAAGTAGAAATAGATTGCCTTGCTGCCGCCTCCCGGTGTTTGGCGGGCGGCTTGCCACATCATATTATATAGGCTTGTCTGTGAATTATCAAGCAGCAAACAGGCGATTGTAACTATTTTGCCGTCGGGCTGCGTAAAAATGCCAGTTATAAGAAATAAGAGCCAAAATGCGGTGGCTGGTAAGCACTATTTTTCTTCTAAGGTGCACAGTCCTTCTTGACAACTTCCTATAGATTGGTATACTTAAATTAAAGGTGCTTGCCGGTAAACGGTTAGCCCCTAGTTGCGATAAAAATAACCGCTACCGGGCAAGTGGGGCGGTTATTTTTTTATGGATAATATGATAGCTAATAATAATATCATAAATACAATTATGTACTCCATAAAACCACCTCCTTTCGGAAGTGGGCTAACCGCCTACCGTTGTGGCAAGCACCACCCAAAGTTTACCAGAGAATTCGGCAAGCCGCAACATTTTTTACTAAAAACTGCGTGTAAAATTAATGAGCAAGTAGGGTAAGGAGCGAAAAAACAACGGAATATTCTACGTAACCCCTTAGCCCTATTTTGCTTGACAATTTTACCCACCCTAACATATAATAATTGCATACGCCCGGGCTTGCGGGCTTTTTCGCTTATACCCTTTTTCAACGCAGCGAAAGGACGGAGAATACCAAATGGAATGGACATCCCTAAACGATTTGCGCGAGGCCTTCCTGGCCTTTTTTGAAAGCAAGGGCCACACCCGCATGCCCAGCGCACCCCTTGTGCCGCAGGATG
This sequence comes from uncultured Oscillospiraceae bacterium, assembly GCA_964473265.1. GTDB lineage: Bacteria > Bacillota > Clostridia > Oscillospirales > Ruminococcaceae > Heteroruminococcus. Next base: position 569 of record CAYYOY010000038.1, on the reverse strand, counting down.
ACGCCAGCCTGCTGCTCATCAATTCCGGCATGGCACCGCTGAAAAAGTATTTTCAAGGCATTGCCACACCCCCCAACAAGCGGGTAACCACCTGCCAAAAGTGCATTCGTACGCCGGATATCGAGCGTGTGGGCAAAACCTCGCGCCATGGCACCTATTTTGAAATGCTGGGCAACTTCTCGTTTGGAGATTATTTTAAAAAGGAAGCTACCGCATGGGCCTGGGAATTTGCCACTCAAGTTATTAAGCTACCGGTGGACAGGCTATGGGTGTCTATCTTCCAGGACGACGACCAGGCTTTTGAGATTTGGACCAAAGAAATAGGCGTTTCGCCCGAACGCATTGTGCGCTTGGGCCGTGCCGATAACTTTTGGGAAATTGGCTCGGGCCCCTGCGGCCCCTGTTCGGAAATTTACTACGACCGTGGCGAAGCCTACGGCTGCGATAGCCCCACCTGTGCCGTTGGCTGCGATTGCGACCGCTATGTGGAATTTTGGAATCTTGTTTTCACCCAGTTCGATTCCGACGGCAAGGGCGGCTACACCCCGCTGGAACACCCCAATATTGAT
>CAYYOY010000037.1:0-10565 GCA_964473265.1 uncultured Oscillospiraceae bacterium | reverse complement strand
GCTCTACTGCCCGGCGGTAACCATCAAGCGTTTTTATAACTATAGCACCTCGCTGCCGGTAAGCCGCCGGCGGCTGGGCCTTATTCGGGAATTCAACCCCGATGTCCTGCATATCCACAACGAATTCAGCATGGGGCTGGCCGGTACTATTTATGCGAAAATCTTTCGTAAGCCGCTGGTGTATACCCTGCACACCATGTACGACGATTATATCTACTACATTGCCCCCCCAAAGCTAACCCGCATGGCCAAGGCCATTTCGCATCGGTATATCCGGCTGCTGGCCAACCGTGCCAACGCCCTTACCGGCCCTTCTAAGAAGTGCGAGGAATATTTCCGCCGTGCCGGTGTGCGCAAAAACGTGCACCTCATTCCCAATTCGGTAGAGCTGGATGCCTTCAACCCACAGAATATCGATCCTGCTGCCAAGCTGGCCTTCCGCATGAAGTATGGCATTGCGCCAGATAAAATGGTGTGCTGCTTTGTAGGCCGCATGGGCAAGGAAAAAAGCGTGGACGTACTGCTGGAATATTGGAAGCAGCAAATAACCCCCGAAGATGGCATTCACCTGCTGCTGATAGGCGACGGCCCCGCCCGCGAAGAGCTGCAGGCCCAGGCCACGGCGCTGGGGCTGGACGATATGGTAACCTTTACCGGCAAGGTGCCGCACGACGAATTGCCACCCTACTATGCCTCTTGCGATATTTATGTTACGGCTTCGCTTTCAGAAATGTATTCTATTTCCATGCTCGAGGGCATGGCTTCCGGCCTGCCGGTGCTGCAACGGCTCGACCCGCTTAACGCCAGCCAAATTCAAATTGGTGTAAACGGGTATATATTTGAAACCGCCCAGGAAATGGGCGACCAGCTAAAGAAAATAAAGGCCCTTTCACCCGAAGAGCTTGCTGAGCTCAAACAGCGGGTAATGAGCACGGTAGACCGCTCCAGCTCGGAAGAGCTTGCCAACTACATGCTTTCGGTATACGAAAAACTTGTGCCCGAATCGGCGCAAAAGATAAACGAGGAATAAAGCGAATATGGCAGAAGTAAAAAAGCAATACGACGTTCTAATTATTGGTGGCGGTATTGGTGGGCTTATGACAGCCCACCGTTTGCTGCAGGGCAACCCCGGCCTTTCGGTTTGCCTGGTAGAAAAGGGAAACCCCCTGGAAAAGCGCAAATGCCCCATTGTAACCAAACAGACCCCAAGCTGCATTAAGTGTAAATCGTGCGCTATTATGGAAGGCATGGGCGGCGCAGGTGCCTTTTCGGACGGCAAATATGTAATCTCCACCGAATATGGCGGCTGGCTTACCGATATTCTGCCCGAAGAGCAGGTGCTCTCGTACATTGAGCAGGCCGACGAAATTTTAGTTTCGTTCGGTGCTACCACCGAACGCTACATGCCCAGCAACCAGCTGAAGCGCCTGTGCTTACAGCACGACCTGCATATGCAGCAGGCACAGCTCAAACACCTGGGCACCGACGATAACTTTGCCACCATGGTGCGCATGGTGCACAACCTAAACGAGCGCTGCCAAATTCTTACCAATGCCACGGTGACCGATGTAGATAAGCAAAGCCACCGTGTAACCATTACGGATAAATTGGGCAGCGAGCACACCACCCAGGCCGATAAAATTATTTTTGCCGTGGGGCGTGTGGGCAGTAAGTTCTTCACCAAATGGTGCCAGGATAACGGCGTTGCCATGACCAACAACCAGGTGGATATTGGCGTGCGGGTAGAGCTGCCGGCTATTTTGTGGGAAGATTTCTCCCGCCAAATTTATGAGCCCAAGGTGCTTTATCGCTCCAAGGGCTATGGCGACACCACCCGCATGTTCTGCTTTAACGAGGGCGGCAGCGTAGTAACCGAAAACACCGACGGCGTGCTTACGGTAAACGGGCATTCCTACCGCGACCCAGCCAAAAAAACCCGCAATTCCAACTTTGCCTTGCTTTCTACCATCCGCTTTACCCAGCCCTTCCGTGCCCCTATCGATTACGCCCGCCATGTTGCCAGCTTGGCCAACCTAATTAGCGGCGGCAGCGTGCTGGTGCAGCGCCTGGGCGACCTTGAATGTGGCCGCCGCACCGAAGAAAAACGTCTGCGGCAGTCTTCCACACGCCCCACACTAGGTGCCGTACCGGGAGATTTAAGCCTCTGCCTGCCCAAGCGCCAGCTCGATAACATTATAGAAACACTCCACGCGCTGGATAAAGTAGCCCCCGGCACCGCTAACTACGATACCCTGCTCTACGGCATTGAATGCAAATATTATTCGGCACGTCCCCAGTGCAACGAATTTGAAGTAGAGGGCTGCCCCGGCATTTATGCCATAGGCGACGGCGCAGGCTTCACCCGTTCGCTTTCGCAGGCTTCGGCCAATGGGCTGTATGTGGCCGATAAACTGCTCAAAGGGTAGAGATACTACTTCCTTGGGTAATTGCCCACGTCGCCATTAAATTTCTAAACCGTGATGAAGCAAAAATATATACATTGGCAGGCAGTGAATTCACTGCCCGCCGATGTTTTTTACCGGTACCTTTTGCTATTGAATTATTAGGCAGGAAATTTGCAGCTAGAAGCAAGCATATAAGCCTTTTTAAGGCTCCAAACAAACTTGGCCCTCGTAACGAAGGCCAGGTTTGTCTTCTGTGGGTTACTCGGCTTTACTGTCCATCTTGTTCCCACATTTCTTACAAAACTTTACCGGAGCTGCAAACTCAGCATGGCATTTCGAGCAGGTAGATGCGGGTTGGGCTTTTGGGGGTGGGGTGGAGTTTTCATTTTCATCCAGCTTTTTGCTGCCAAACACCTCTGTTTCTTGGCTTTCCAGCCGAACAATCTCGTCTTGCAGCTTTACAATGGTTTGATGCTTCTCTCGTATTAAAAGCAATTGTTCCACCAGGCTGGAACTATCCAAAACATCCCGTTCCCAAAGCTGATAGGCCTTTTCTCCAATGGCATGCATTAAATCTTTAATTTCTGCTTCCACCGTGGCAATATGTGTTTTTATTTTGGCTGTTTCGAAGAACACCGAAGCTTTTATGTTTACCGAGGCAACGGCTTTGGTAAGAATGGGGGGCATTTTACCCAGCTTTTCACCACTCATAGGATGCGCTCCTATCCATTAACCTTGCCTTCCAAACAAGTGCCGATACATCGGTATCAATTCTTACCGCCTTACCTGCACCTTTAAACAAATACGCATCCCCTTTGAGGCGGCCTATGCTATAGTCACATAAATATGCAATATTAGATTCATTTTCGGCTACAAAGGAGTGTACGTCATCCGCAATTTTAATTGCTTTGCCACCTTTATGTAGGTAGAGTGTGCCTTGTTGGTTTTGGGTACTACATTCTGCTAAATAAAGCACCGAGGAAGAATCTTTAAAATTGTAAAGCGTACTCATCTTTACATCGATAGCAAGCAGCTCGCCATTGTAGTAAAGATCTGCATTGCCGTCCTTTGCATCTTTAAAATAAAACATATTGTCATTTTCGTTGCCAAAACGATAGTGCGATACATCCTCGTCCAGCGCAACAGGCGTGGAAAGGGTGCCCTTATCAATAGTAACCTTTTTCAAACTATCATCTTCCCGGAAATATAGGGCTGTGCCACTATCATTAAAAAGAAAGTCGGTTGCTTTGTCGTGCTCTATGGTAAATTCATTTGCTTTATAGGCAACATACACCATAGTATCGGGCTCAAAGCGGGCCTGCGCAATGGTTTCCTTAACGGCTGAGATCGTGTGAATTTCAGACAATTTAACCTGTATGGGGTCCGATATGCTATACCTGGAATATGCCAACACCGGGCTTTTTCCACTACGGGTGATACTATTTGCAATGCCATCGGCAATTTGCGTTTGGTTGGTACCGTCGTAATAATATAAAATAACGTTGCTTAGGGTAATCGTTTGGCTGGCAAGTTCGCTGCGCAATTGGTCTCTGCTGCGTTTGGGGCTGTAGATACGATATTGCGCCTCATATTCCTGCATTGCGCGGTTGTATGCATCCCAATCAATTTGTGTGCTCCACCGGCCGGGGTAGAAAAACCCTCCCTCTACCCAAACCTCAGTTTCATAGTCCGATTGGTTAGGCCGTATTGGCTCGATTGCTGCACGGTCTGTCTGTATCATATCGTCCTCAATATGGTCAAGTAGGCTACTTGTATTTTCTTCGCGCTTGGTGTAATAGATATTCGATGCATCCACAATAGAAACCACGCTGTCTACATCTGATGCAATTTTTACTCTTTCTTTGCCCCGTTGCTTACAGTATAGTGAACCATCTTTTATGTAATAAACTTCGGTTAGGTCATTTAATGTTTCTACAATAACAGCATTACTATCAATTTTAATTTTATCTCGTTTGCTACCTTTTAAATCCATTTCATAAATAGTACCATCCGTCGTTACATAGACCACATAAGTGCCCGCATCGTTTATGTAGAAATTGGTCACGTCGCTATCAAGACGTTCCTTATCCTTCAAATTACAAAAATATAAACGGCGGTCGGGTCCTTTTATATATAAAAACCTGGTACCATCCTTAGAGAGTTGCGCAAAGCCCAAACAAATTTCAGAATCAATTTTTTCTGCCGTGTCTGCGCTTGTAGTATTGTTTAAGTTTCTGTAGTAATAGGTAGCTGTACCGTCCTGCTCAATTCGGTCGGGGTAATAAATGTATTTTTGGTCTTCACTAAACCAAGTGAAAAATGTAAAGATATTGGATTCATAGTAAGAATTTAAGCCCCAATATAAATTGTTATCAGAAAGCCTGCTGGTTAGTTCTAAGGGTTTCATTTGCGGTAGCTTGGTAAGCTGAACCTCACCATCCTTAAAATATAGTAGAGAAGGGGTGCCTTTGCCTCGTACAACGGAAGGGATAAATACCAGCCCGGTGATGACAATTACAGCCACTGCGCAAACCGCCAGCATGGCCTTAGTGGAAGCAAGCTTTTTGTATTTTTCAATTAAAAGATATAAAAAATGCTTTGTTCCATTGGGGCAGGGTGGTACAGGCTCTGTAGCAGGCTCATCAACAAACGGTGCGCCACAGCTTTGGCAAAATGCAAATTGTGTGCTCGCTTTTTCGCCACATTCCGGGCAAAAAACTGTTTCAAAAATCGGGCAGCCACATTCGGGGCAAAATTTGCTACCTTCTTCTATTTGAAATTGACATTTTTCGCAAGTCAACATCGCCTCTCTATCCTCCTTAACTAAAATTTTTTCTTCACCTTTAAGTTATGAAATTATTTTCAATTATATACAACAACATGTTTAGGTAGAGTTAAAAGCAATGCAATAGGCGCTTACCCCACCTACGCACTTATGCTTCCAAGAAAAACACCAAAGCGCGGTCGTTTTCCGCCCGCGAAAAGCGTGTAGAGGTACGCAAATAGTCGTATAGTATCGACTCCGTCCACCACAATTGGCTATCCACCTTATCAAAAAACACCACGGTAATTTGTTTTTCCTGCAAGAAGTTTTCCACCTGCAAAAAGCTTTGCGCGGCAATTAGGTCGCGGCAATAAAAGGTTTCCCCGCTTATTAGCGTGTTGTTAAAAATGTAGGTAAGGCGCGAAGAGGTGGTAAGCGCCCGGCCCGGCTGGGCGAGCTCTATACACTGCCGCAGCACGCCCGCTGTGCCAACGCAATAGCGGTTTAACGAGCGAATGCGCAACATACAGTCCTTTGCGGTTGCGGCTGCCGTAAGCACCCCCACCGTAACTACCAACGCCTGCACCACCCCCAGCAGCCTGCTTTTTTGCGCTATGCCATAGTACCCGGCCAGCACCCGCAGCGAGGCTGCAACGGCCAAAGCGGCAAAAAAGTATAAATGCCAGGAATAGCGGTGGTTGCGCACCATCCATTCCATGTAGGTAAAGCGCCCCCAGGTAATAAAATTGAAAAGGTAAATGCCTGCAAAGAGCGAAAGGTTTACAAACAGCACAATTTTTTCGGCCATGCCGGCCTTATAGCGTTTGCGAAAAAGCAACACTACCGCCCAAGCTGTTAGTAGCAGCGAAATGGGGTAGAGCAAAAAGGTATCGTCGGCAAAAATAGCATAGGTTTTCCAAAGCAGACCGCTGCCCCGGGCAACCGACTGTGTAAAATGTTGTAAATAAGCTGTTTCCATCGCTGTGCCGGCAAAGAGCGCATCCTGAAAAACGTTGCCGTCGCTAGACCCTGTACGGATATAAGCGTATAAAATATTATAAATACTGGCCACAAAGCCCGCGAACAAGCAGCCCACAAGCGGGAAAAGGTGCTTAAACCCCTTGGCATGCGCAAGCTCTAGCACCAGCCAGGGCAGCCCAATGCAAACCCCGATGATTAAATTAATGGGGTGGCCGCTTGCAATAAAAAAGCCGGTAAAAAAGGCAAATATATAGAACGACAGGCTATAGCGGCAGCCCCCGGCCGAAAACATGCACAGCAGGCAAAGCAAGAGCAGCAGTGCGGTTACCCGAAAGCCATCCCGCGAATAGTTGCAGATAATGCTTGCAAAGTTGGGCGCCAGAAAGGCCAGCGCCAGCACCAGCAGGCAGGTTGTGCGCCTGGCTGGCAGCAGCATGGCAACGGCAAGTAGCCCCGCAAACATGAAAACAACAGACATGCGCAGCGCCAGCAGTGCCGCCAGCCCAGTGGTAACCCCCATATTTCCATATTCGGTGCATATAGTGCCAAAGCTAATGTAAGCCGGCCACAGGAAGTTGTGTGTGGTGCCAATAATCGTCCCCTGCGGCGCGCCCATGTAGCTTGAAATTTCGGTGTAGTGCAGTGTTCTCGAAAAGCGTAGTGCTTCTGAAAGATACTGCGAGGCATCGTGCGCCACCATGTTGGGCGAAACATAGTAGATGGTAATGCGCATGAGAAATATACCCAGCATTAGCATGGCCGCCAGAGAAAAAAAGCTGCTGTTAATAAAGGCAAAAAAAGGCCGCCCCTTCTTTACCCAAAAGATGTAAAACACCAGTGCCGCCATGCTCAAAATGATGGTAGGCAGGCGTAAATACCGTTCCATTAGCCGTAGAGCATACAAAAACAGGTTGTAGCCAATGGCAAAAGTGTGCGGCCACGAGCTGCCCGGCCGGTGCAAAAACTTATACCAAACGGCAAACACCGCCACCAGCGCAAGCCCGGCATACAGTGCCAATAGTAGCACACGCCGAATGGTGGGGGTCCACTTTTCTATAGTGCCTTTTACATTGCAGCTTTTGTAGCAATGCTTGGCTTCGCGGCGGGCCCGCCCCAATAGCAGGGTGGCTTCGCCCAAAAACAGCCGCAAGCAGCGCCGGTTGCGGCAGAGCACCCAAAGGGAGAGCATAAACGGCACAAGCAGCACAACATATTGCTTGCCGAAAAAGGAGGGTAAAAGTGAAATAGCCATCATCCAGCTACCCACCACAATGGGGGTAAGCGCAAAGCCGAAGAAAAACCGGGCCGGCCGGGCAGTTGCTTTAAAGGCCGTAGCTTCTACCGCCAGGCTGCCCATGGCAACCGCAACCGAAAACAATATAAGCAGAAACAGCAGGCCCCATACCCACTGGAATGCGGCAAAGCGAAGCATAGCCTTCCCCCAAGGGCTCTGCCTTACTTGCAGAGCTTTTCGTTATCTTGAATATCCATAAACATTGCAAAGCCTATCGACTGAAAGCAGCAAATGGTAAGCAATAAAAAAGCAATATACACCCCCGAGCTTACCGAACCGTTGCGCACAATTACATGAATAAAAATGTGAACTAAAAACGGAATAGCCAGCAAGCCTGTAACCATGCCTGCCAGATAAAATAAAAACAGGGGGTGAAAACTGTTTTTAAAATACTTTATAAACAGCCGCTGGAAAAACAGCGAAAGCAGCAGGCCGGTAAGCCTGGGTATCAGTTTAAAAATCTTCATTTTAGAGCTTTCGCCCACCCGATACACCGGTTTAATTGGCACCTCGGTAAGGGTGCAATTGTGTATGTTGAGCTTGGCCAGAATATCGTTTGGGCAGCCGTAGCTGCGGTATATGCCGGCAATGTCAATCAGCTCCAGCGCATGTAGCGAAATAGCCGTGTAGCCTGTCTGTGTATCTGAAACATTCCAGTAGCCGCAGGTAATTTTGGTCATAAAGGAAAGGATAGAATTACCCAAATAGCGGTGGCGGGGCACCACATACTTGGCCGATTTATGCGAAAGCCGGTTGCCCTTTACATAATCGACCCCCCTTTCTACCACAGGCAGGCAGATGCTTTCCAGTTCGTCGGGGGCCATTTGGCCGTCGCCTGCCATAACGGCGGTGCAGTCTATGCAGTGGTTTCTGCACCAGATATACCCTGAACTTATTGCAGCCCCCACGCCACCGTTTTCCAAGTGGTTAATTAACAAAATGCGGTCGTTTTCTTCATCGGCGCTGCAGAGCTCTTGGCGGGGCAGGCGGGTGCTATCTTTTTCGCGCATTTTTTCCAGCACTACTTCGGCCTCGTTGTAGCGGTTGGGTATTACTGCGGGCGGCAGGGGAGTGCAAAGGCTTTTTTGGGGGTGTGCCTGTATATATTCCAATACCACCTGGGCGGTGGTATCGGTAGAGGCATCGTTCACCACCACAATTTTATCTACAAAGTCGGGCATGGTTTCTAAAACCATAACAATTTGGGTGGCTTCGTTGTAGCAGGGTACTACCACCGCAATTGTTTTTCCCATTAGCATAGGCAAAGCTTCCTTAGTATAGTTTTTGCATGGCGTTAATAGCCGGGATGGCACGGCGTGGGTGTACCCCAATGCGCTTCAAATACCAGGCGATGGACTGCGGCCTAGGCATATTTTCCCGCTGCACCATTTCCAGCGCCTGTTCCCGGCCCAGCACTCCTTCGCGAATTTGATTGCTGCGCAGGGCATCGTTTTCGGTAAAGCCCGCCACGGTGTAGTAAATGTAGTTGTAAAAGGCGGCGGTGCCGTCGCCAATGCGCCAGGTGGTGGGGGTATCGGGCGCTGTTTCCCAGCCATATTCGTTTATGAGCAGCGTATTAATGGTGGTTTCATCCCACCAAATATATTTGTAAAGGTCAATTTCGTCCTGCTGTGCTTGGTAAAACGAAAGAAAGCCTTTGGCGCTATCCAGTAGCGAAGCGTTGATATAGGCCGGGTTGCGCAAAAACTGCCCACCATAATAAGCCAGCATGCCCAATTTGCCGCTGGAGGAAAGGTGATACAGCCGGTCGGCAGAGAAGTTGGGTTTGACGCCACAAAATCCCCATTTAAAATCGGTCTTTTCCAGAGGGTTGGTTCCAATAAATATACTGCTAATGCCCCGCTGTACTGCTATTTTGTTTACCTGGGCAAAAAAATATTTGTCGCCCGCCATAAACAATGGCACCATACCCAGCGAGGGCCGGTGCAGCCAGGCGTTTACATTGCTGCGGATGTTGTGCAGCTTTTGGGGACGGTTACCGTCTATTATAATGCGTTCCACCCCAAGCTTTTGGCACATGCGCCGGGCATTGCGTTCGCCCACAGGGGTGGACATGCCCCAATCGTAGGTGAACACCAGTGGATTCAGGCGCAGCTCGGCAACCACATAATGCAGCAGGTAGCTGGAATCTCTGCCGCCGCTAAACATTACAATACAATCAGGTTTTGCGTCGCTCCGGCGTATGGCGGCTGCCTTAGCCTGCAGAGCATCCTGCCCCGCAAGGCGCATGGGCTGGTTGTGGTTGCAATAGCTGCAAACCCCTTGGTGGTCAAAGGCAATAAAGGGGAAGCTTTCAGGCAGCAGGCAGCGGGTGCAGCGTCTCATATTTGCAATTTGTTTATAGTTATTTTCCAGCATGTTTGCAAAACCTTTCTAAACTTCGTACCCTAAGCTTTTATTCAAGTAAAAGCGCTGTAAAAAAGAATATATAAAATAGGAAATACCGGTGGCGACAGCCGCACCCAGCATGCCCCATAGAGGAATAAGGAGTAAATTGCAAGCGGCATTAAATAGGGCAGACAATGCGTTTACAACCGATTCTCTTGCAGGTTGGCCTATTTGCGATAAAAAATTGCCCAGTATAATTTGCCTGCCGTTGAGTGCAATGCTAACCAGCAGCACCAGCAACGGCAACGCAGAGGCAAGATATTCCGGCTGCCCCAGCAACATGCAAACAGCCGGGTAGCCTACCGCCACAAGTGCCGTACCTATCGGGGCATACAACCGCAAGTAACGGTGCAGGCTTTGGCCAAGCTGGTCAAAGTAGCCACGGGCTGCCTGCCCCGCCATATAGTTTTGTGTAAGGGTGGGGTTTATCATTCTGCGCAGCACCACAAACAGTTGGTAAAAGCCTTCGGCAAACAGTGCAGCGAAGGAATAAATGCCCACCAGTGTATCGTCGCGGGTAAGCAGCCCAATGCAGATAATATCTATTCTGGTATTAAACTCTAAAATAATATTACCTGGCATGATGGAAAGACCAAACCGTAAAAGTGGGGCAAAAAGTTCCCATTGTGCACCAAACCCAGCTGTTCTGGTGTAGAACAAATAGCCGCAACAGCAGACAAACAGCAGTAGCTCGGCAATTAAAAAGCAAAGG
>CAYYOY010000036.1:0-10763 GCA_964473265.1 uncultured Oscillospiraceae bacterium | reverse complement strand
CCGGCTACTTCCTTTCCAAGGTTACCAAAACCTCTAGCGGCTACCTGTGGAAGTATTGGGAAGACCCCTCTGGCACCGTAACCTACTACGAAACCACCAACTACGGCGGTATCGACCTTACAGCTATTTATGCCATATACGAAACCGGCCTGGGCTTTAGCAAAACCGATATTGCGCAAATTGCCACCACCATTACAAGCCGTGTGTTAAAAAGCCCTGCCAGCCCCGCCACCAGGCTGGACGGCACCGGCCCCAGCGCCGCCAACATTCCGCTGCTGTATAAATTTTTGCCCGTCACTTCCAGCGCCCCCAAGGTGTTTACCACACTTAAAAGCCAAAAAAGCCCCAGCTGGGACGAAGCCGCCCGAATGCTACGGTATTATTCCTAGTTGACATTTTACCCCAGAAAGGCTTATAATGGCAGTACAATTAAATGTCTGTTTCAGGGCGGGGTGAAAATCCCCACCGGCGGTGAAGGGCAGTTTTTCTGCCACAAGTCCGCAAGCCGCAAGGCAGAGCCGGTTCGAATCCGGCACCGACGGTTAAAGTCCGGATGAAAGAAACAAAGGCAGTGCTTTTGCGCCCCTGAGCATGCTTGCCCAGGGGCTTTTTGCCGCCTTTTCGCGAAGAGCAGACGCAAATAAGGAGGCTTTTCTATGCAAGCAAACACCCGCAAAATGGTCACTCTGGGCATGCTGGCCGCCATCTCTATCCTTTTGGTGGCCATTGTGCGCTTCCCGCTCTTTCCTGCCGCACCCTTCCTGGAATACGACCCGGCCGACATCCCCATTTTTATTGCAACCTTTCTCTACGGCCCGCTTACCGGTTTTGCGCTTACCGTGGTGGTTAGCCTAATACAAGGCTTTACCGTAAGCGCCGCCAGCAGTATCATTGGCATAACCATGCACATTTTTGCAACAGGCAGCTTTGCCTTGGTAGCCGGCAGCATTTATAAGCGGCAAAAGGGCATTCGCAGCGCCATTGTTGCACTGGTGGCGGGCATACTTACCATGTCGCTTTCCATGCTGGCTTGGAACGCCATTTTCACGCCTATTTTTATGGGTGTATCGTTTGATTATGTAAAACCGCTGCTGTTGCCTGTCATTTTGCCTTTTAACCTCATTAAGGGCACCGTGAACAGCCTGGTTACACTGGTGGTGTACAAAGCTGTTTCCCGCCGGGTAGAGCGGTAGGAATACTTTTCTACCACTGGCAAATACTACTTAGCAGAATTGCAGTAGGGAGGCAGGCTGGTGGAAACCCATGCACTGTTTCAGCAGGTAGAAAGACATCTGCTGGGGGACGAAACCCCAGCAGACTATTTGAATAGCCCCCAAAGCCCGGTGTTTGCCGCCGGGCACCCTTTTTCTATGCTGGCACAGCTAAAGGGCACACAGCAATCTCCCCAGCACCACCCCGAGGGCGACGCCTGGGTGCACACCCTGCTGGTGGTAAACCAGGCGGCGGCCCGCAAGGGCGAAAGCAGCAACCCACGGGCATTGCTGTGGGCCGCCCTGCTGCATGATATTGGCAAACCCGAAACCACCCGCCTGCGCAAGGGGCGCATTACCTCCTACGACCACGATAAAGTAGGCGGCCGTCTGGCCAGGCAGTTTCTGCAGGCTATTTGTAAGGATGAAGAATTTATAAGCCAGGTGGCGGCATTGGTGCGCTGGCATATGCAACCGCTCTTTGTGCTGAAGGATATGCCCTTTGCCGATATTCCCGCCATGGCCGCCCAAGCCGACCTGCGCGAGGTTGCGCTGCTCTGCCTGTGCGACCGCATGGGCCGCCTGCATAGCGACCAGGCCGCCGAAGAAAAAAACCGTACGCTCTTTTTACAAAAGTGCCAGCGGCGGCTGGGCACCGGCAGCTAATGCAGGCTCCGGCCGCCCTATTGACAACTGGCAGGATTTGCATATAATTAGATTGTCAAACTAAATAATACTATAAAAGAAATTCCGGCAGGCAGCGCCGGAAAAGCAATTGGCAAATGGGTGAAAGGGGTACTGCGTTGGATGCATTTTCTGCCGGGCTAAACCGGCTGTTGGTGGATACCTTCCGTGGTATTCTTAAAATGGAAGAACGCATGGTTTCCCATGAAAAGCATGAGGGCCTTTCGTTAAGCGAAGTGCATTTTATCGAGGCGGTTGGCAGGTCTACCTACGGGCGCACGGTGGGGGAACTGGCGGCTGCGCTGGATATTACGCCTTCCTCGGTTACCATTGCCGCCAATAAGCTTATCAAAAAGGGTTACCTGCGCAAAAACAAAAGCTGCAGCGATGGCCGTTCGGTGCTCATTACCCTAACCGAACTGGGCAGACGCATAGAATCGCAGCACCATCTATTCCATATGGAGCTAGTAGATAGCGTTTGCAGTGGCCTTTGCGAAGAAGAAAAGCAAATTCTGCTGCGCGGTATCGAAAAGCTTGACAAATTTTTTAAAGAATTGCGCTAGGGCACTGCCTTAGCCGGCAAGGGGGATGCAATGAGCTTTACAATTGCGGGTGTGGGCAGCGGCCTGCCGCAGCTTTCGGTAGATAACGACCGTCTCTCCACACTGGTAGATACTTCCGACGCTTGGATACGCAGCCGCACGGGCATAGCCAGCCGGCATATCTGCACCACCGAAAGCCTGACAGATTTAGCCTACCAGGCGGCACAGCAGGCGCTGCAGGCAGCCGGGCTCGCGCCCGAACAGCTAGACCTTATTATTTGCTCCACAATCTCGGCCGACCATATTACCCCTACGCTTTCCTGCCTGGTGCAGCAGCGGCTGGGGGCAAGCTGCCGGGCGGTAGATATTAATGCCGCATGTACCGGCTTTGTCTACGGCTTGGAAATGGCCGATGCCTACATGAAGGCCGGCAAGGCCAAAAATGTTCTGCTGGTGGCGGGAGAGGTTATGTCCCGCCATGTAGATTGGCAGGATAGAGCCACCTGTGTGCTGTTTGGCGACGGCGCCGGTGCCGTGGTGCTCACCCCCGGCGAGGGCCTGCTGGCTATTACCACTGGCGCCCAGGGGGACGACAGCCTGTTGCGCATACCCTCGCACAGCGGCAGTTGCCCCTTCACCCAGCTGGAAGCCAAGCCCCAGCACCTGTATATGAACGGTGGCGAGGTATATAAATTCGCCATAAATGCCATCTGCCGCGACGTTGCCGCCCTGCTGCAGGAAAGCGGCCTTACACTGGAGGATATCGACCTGCTCATTCCCCACCAGGCCAACCGGCGCATTATAGATGCCGCCCGCGTGAAGCTGGGCATGCCGCCCGAAAAGGTGGTGTGCGCCATAGAACGCTATGGCAATACCTCTTCGGCCAGCATTCCGCTGGTGCTTGCCGAGCTGTGGCAGGCAGGTAAACTGCAAAAGGGCACCACACTGCTGCTCACCGCCTTTGGCGGAGGCCTTACCACCGGCGCTTGTATTATCAGGCTTTAATATATCTACTTAATTATACAGTGACAGGATGTGCACACAATGAGAACTGCTATTTGCGATTTACTGGGCATCCAATACCCCATCTTCCAGGGCGGAATGGCCTGGGTTTCGGATGCTTCTCTGGCCGGCGCTGTGTCGGAGGCCGGCGGCTTGGGCATTATAGCCGCCGCCAACGCCCCTGTAGAGTATGTACGCGACCAGATACACAAGATACGCGAAATTACCGCCAAGCCCTTCGGCGTAAACATTATGCTTATGAGCCCCTATGCGGAAGAAATTGCCAAGCTGGTGGTGGAAGAAAAGGTGCCGGTGGTAACCACCGGGGCGGGCTTCCCCGGCAAGTATATGCCGGCCTGGCTGGAAGCCGGCATTAAAGTAGTGCCGGTGGTGCCTTCGTCTGCATTGGCACAACGCATGGAACGTTCCGGCGCTACAGCGGTGGTGGCCGAGGGTTGCGAATCGGGCGGGCATATTGGTGAGCTTACCACCATGGCGCTGCTGCCCCAGGTGTGCGACGCGGTGAAAATTCCCGTATTGGCAGCCGGCGGCATAGCCGATGGGCGGGGCATAGCCGCTGCCTTTATGCTGGGGGCACAGGGTGTGCAGCTTGGCACCCGCTTTTTGGTTGCCAAGGAATGCACCATTCACCCCAACTACAAAGCCAAGGTGCTGGCTGCAAAAGATACCGACACCGTTGCCACCGGCCGGCGGCTGGGCCACCCGGTGCGGGCACTGAAAAACCCTCTTACCCGCAAAATGGCCGAGCAGGAATACGATAGCAGCATTACCAACGAAGAATTTGAACAGCTGGCGGCAGGTGCACTGCGCATGGCCGCGCTGGAAGGCGACGAAAAGCAGGGCAGCTTTATGGCCGGGCAAATTGCCGGCCTGGTAAAGCACGAACAGCCTGCAGCTGAAATTATTCAAGAGTTGTTTGCCCAGGCAGAGCAAGTGTTGGGGGGTGCGGCAAAATGGCTAAAATAGCCCTTGTGTTTTCGGGCCAGGGGGCGCAGTACCCCGGAATGGGCAAAGAGCTGTATGAATGCTCTGCTGCCGCCCGCGCAGTGTTTGAAATGGCCGACGCCATTCGCCCCGGTACCTCGCAGCAGTGCTTTACCGCCAGCAAAGAGGAACTTTCTCAAACCATTAACACCCAGCCCTGCCTGTTTTGCGTAGACCTTGCAGCGGCGCTGGCAGTGTGCGAAAGCGGCATTGTGCCCGATATGGCAGCGGGCTTCTCGCTGGGCGAGCTTGCCGCCCTGGCCTTTAGCGGTATTCTAACCCACGAGCAGGCCTTCCGGCTGGTGTGCAAGCGTGCCCAGTTCATGCAGAACTGTGCCGAAGAGCAACAAGGCGCTATGCTGGCTGTGTTGGGCCTACAAGCCAACCAGCTAGAAGCTATCTGTTCCGGCATGCAGGGGGCCTACCCCGCAAACTACAACTGCCCCGGGCAAACGGTGGTTTCGTGCCTGGCAAGCTTGGTGCCCGCCCTAACCGAAGCCGTTACCCAGGCGGGCGGCAAGGTTATGCGCCTGGCGGTAAATGGGGCCTTCCATTCGCCTTTTATGGCACCGGCGGCAAAAGCGCTGGCCGAGGAACTTGCAGCACTCACCCCCGGGCAGCCCACCATTCCCCTATATGCCAACGCTACGGCGCAGCCCTACGGGCCGCTTAGCTTGGCCGCCAACCAGGTAGATAGCCCTGTGCTGTGGCAGCAAACGGTGGAAGAAATGCACCGCCAGGGGGCAGAAATATTTATAGAAGCAGGCCCCGGCAAAACCCTTACCGGGCTGATAAAAAAGATACTCTCCGGCCCCAAGCTTTACCAAGTGCAGGATGAAAAAAGCCTGCGCACCACACAGGAGGAACTGGCATGTTGCAAGGAAAAGTAGCCATTGTTACCGGCGGCAGCCGCGGCATTGGCCGCGCCATTGTGCTAGAGCTTGCCGCCCAAGGTGCCGATGTTGCGGTGGTATATGCCGGCCGGGCCGAGCTGGCCGAAGAGGTTTGCCGCCAGGCCCAGGCACTGGGCCGCTGTGCCAAGGCCTACCGCTGCGATGTAGGCAGCTTTGCCGAAACCAAGGCGCTGGCCGCCCAGGTGCTGCAAGATTTTGGCCGCCTGGATATTCTGGTAAACAACGCCGGCATAACCCAAGATGCCTTGCTGCTTGCCATGAGCGAGGAAAGCTTTGACGCCGTGCTTACCACCAACCTAAAGGGCGCTTTTAACATGACCAAGCAGGTCTACAGCACTTTTATGCGGCAGCGCAGCGGCAGAATTATTAATATAACCTCGATATCCGGCATTATGGGCAACGCGGGGCAGGCCAACTACTCTGCCGCCAAAGCCGGTATGATCGGCCTTACCAAAAGCGTGGCCAAGGAACTGGCCAGCCGGGGCGTTACCTGCAATGCGGTAGCACCGGGCTTTATAGAAACCGAAATGACAGCCGACCTGCCCGAACGGGTAAAGCAGGCGGCACTGGAGCAAATTCCCCAAAAGGCCATGGGTTGCCCCGAAGATGTAGCGGCGCTGGTGGCATTTCTGGCAGGGGATAGGGCAAAGTACATCACAGGCGAAGTAATTCAAGTAGATGGGGGGTTGGCAATGTGAAACGTGTTGTAGTAACCGGCAGGGGAATTATTTCTCCCATAGGCAATACCGTAGAGCAATTTGCCCACAATGTAATGCAGGGCCACTGCGGCATCGACTACATTACCAAATTTGATACCGAAGGCTTTAAGGTGCGTATCGCTGCCGAAGTTAAAAATTTCGACGCTACGCAGTATATGGAAAAAAGCGAGCTGCGCAAAACCGACCTTTACACCCAATATACCATAGCCGCCGCCGCCCAGGCAGTGGCCGAAAGCAAGCTGGAAGGCCAAGTTGACCCGGAACGCCTGGGCGTTTACATCGGCTCAGGCATTGGCGGTATGAACACCTTTACCACCGAAGCCCAAAAGATGTTTGAAAAGGGCCCCGGCAGGGTGTCGCCCTTCTTTATCCCCATGATGATTTCCAACATTGCGGCAGGTGTTGTAGCTATACGATATAACGCGCAGGGGCCTTCGTTGCCGGTGGTTACGGCCTGTGCAACCTCTACCAATGCCATTGGCGAGGCCTTCCGCGCCATTCGCTACGGCTATGCCGATGCCATTTTGGCCGGTGGTGCCGAAGCGGCAATCAACCCGCTGGCAATGGCTGGGTTTACCAGCTGTATGGCGCTTTCCACACGCAACCTGCCCAACGAAAGCTCTATTCCGTTTGATAAACGGCGCGACGGCTTTGTTATGGGCGAGGGCGCGGGTGTGCTGGTGTTGGAAGAATATGAGCATGCCAAGGCCCGTGGAGCGCATATCTATGGGGAGGTTGTAGGTTACTGCACCACCAACGACGCCTACCACATCACCGCACCCCACCCCGAGGCCGAAGGCAGCGCCCGCGCTCTGCGCCTGGCACTGCAAGAAGCCGGCTGGCAGCCCGGCATGGGGTTATATATTAACGCCCACGGCACTTCTACCCCTCTTAATGATAAAACCGAAACCCTTTCTATTAAAAAAGCGCTGGGCGAGGCCGAAGCCCGCCGGGCGCACATTAGTTCCACAAAATCGATGACCGGCCACATGTTGGGCGCAACGGGCGTTGCAGAAGCGCTTGCCAGCCTGCTGGCGCTGCAGCAGCAAACCGTACCCCCCACCATTGGCCTGCACGAGCCAGACGAGGAATGCGACCTCAACTACACCCCCAACACAAAGGTGGAAGCCAAGCTGGATATGGCAGCCTCTATTTCGCTGGGCTTTGGCGGCCACAATGCGGTAGTAGCCTTTGTTCCCGCCGCCCAATAGCCACACAACCAACTGGAAGGAGCAATACCCATGAACATGCGAGAAATTCGTGAGCTTGCTAAAATTTTGCGCGATAACGGCCTGCAAAGCCTAGAGGTTTGCCAGGGTGATACAACCATCCGCTTAGAAAACAACCATGTAACCGCACCTGTTGTGCCGGTTATCGAGCCCATGCCCGCCACCTTTTTGCCCCCCAGCAATCTGCCGGCAGCCGCACCCACGCCCACAATTGTCGATAACCTGCATAAGATTACGTCGCCCATGGTGGGTGTGTTCTATGCTGCCCCAGCCCCTGAAGCGCCCCCCTTTGTTAAGGTGGGCCAGCAGGTAAAAAGGGGTGATGTACTCTGCATTATAGAAGCCATGAAGCTTATGAACGAAATTACCGCCGAGCAGGATGGCGAAATAGCCGAGATATGCGTTGCCAATGGCCATGTTGTGGAATACGGCCAGACACTATTTAAATACCGCTAAGGGGGAAATGCCTTGAACCGACAGGAATTAGAGCAGATTTTACCCCACCGCCAACCCATGCTGCTGCTGGATGAAGCCGGCCTCAACGAGGACGGCACCGCCTGGGGCAGCTACACCGTGCGGGGCGATGAATTTTTCCTCCAGGGGCACTTTCCCGGCAACCCTGTTGTGCCGGGTGTTATGCTCTGCGAAATGATGGGCCAAAGCTGCGCCGTGCTGCTTTCTGCCCAGGCTGCCGATAAAACCCCCTACTTCACCGGGTTGGACGGCGTAAAGTTTAAGCAAAAAGTGCTACCGGGCGATACCGTTACCTTCACCTGCGAAATTGTGCGCAGCCGCCCGCCCTTCTACTTTGCCAAGGGTGTGGGCCGTGTAAATGGCAAGCTGGCAGTGCAGGGGGAATTTTCATTCGCGTTGCTGGGGAGGGAATAAGCCTTGTTTACCAAAATACTTATAGCCAACCGGGGCGAAATAGCCCTGCGTATTATTCGTGCTTGTAAAGAAATGGGCATTGCCACCGTGGCGGTGCATTCCACTGCCGACAGCAGTGCCCTGCATGTAAGCCTAGCCGACGAAAGCATTTGCATTGGCGAGGCGGCGGTAAAAAACAGCTACCTCAATATGGAGGCTATACTTTCGGCCGCCATTTGCACCGGGGCACAGGCCATTCACCCGGGCTACGGCCTGCTTTCCGAAAACCCTAAGTTTGCCTCTATGTGCGAGCAATGTGGCATTACCTTCATTGGCCCTTCTTCCGAGGTTATGCGCAAGATGGGCGATAAAGAGCAGGCCAAGATTACCATGCGTGCTGCCAATGTGCCGGTTATTCCCGGCAGCGATGTAATAGAAGATATGCAAGAAGCCAAACAAGAAGCCAAACGCATTGGCTTTCCCCTGCTTATTAAGGCCCGTTCGGGCGGCGGCGGCAGGGGCATACGCCTGGTGCAGCGCATAGAAGAATTTGAAAAAGCCTTCCAAACGGCTTCTTCCGAAGCGCAGGCCGCCTTTGGTGACGGCGGCGTTTATATGGAACGCTACCTTTCGCCTGTAAAGCACATTGAAATGCAGCTACTGTGCGATAATTTCGGCAAGGTGCTTTGCCTGGGCGAGCGCGAATGCTCTATGCAGCGCAAAAACCAAAAGCTCATAGAAGAAAGCCCCTCGCCGGCGGTAGATGCCGCCACCCGCCAGCAGATGATGCAAGCGGCCGTAAAGGCGGCCGAGGCGGTGGGCTACCGCAATGCCGGCACCATTGAATTTCTGCTGGATACCGACAACAACTTTTATTTTATGGAAATGAACACCCGCCTGCAGGTAGAGCACCCGGTAACCGAAATGGTAACCGGCATCGATATTGTAAAATGGCAGATCCGCATTGCCGCCGGTGTGCCTCTGGAGCTAAGCCAGCAGGATATTGCCCTGAACGGCCACGCCATAGAGTGCCGCATTAATGCCGAGCGCCCGGAAGATAACTTCCGCCCCTGCTGCGGCAAAATTACGGCGCTGCACACCCCCGGCGGCCCTTGGGTGCGTTTTGACAGTGCCGTGTATCAAGATTACGTTATTCCGCCTTTTTACGATTCTATGATAGGCAAGCTTATCGTTTGTGCCACCAGCCGCGAAGAAGCCATTCGCCGCATGAAGGCAGCCCTGTGCGAGCTGGTAATTGAGGGTGTAGAGCACAACAGCGATTTTCAAATGGAACTGCTTTCCGAGCCGGATTTTTGCTCCGGCAACTACCACACCAACTTCCTAGCCATGCGAGAGGGGGCCAAGTAACCCATGCCAATGTTTCAGTTCAAAAAACCCCGCAACGAGCTAGAGCTCTACGGCCGCCAGAAAAATATTCGTCCGCCCAGCGTGCCGGACGAAATGTACTGCACCTGCCCGGCCTGTAAGGCCCAGTTGCTTTCGGGCGACCTTTCTGAAAATATGGGGGTTTGCCCCCGCTGCAACCACCACTTTTCACTAAGCCCGCGGCAGCGCCTGGCCTTTGTCTGCGACGAAGATAGCTTTGAAGAGCTAAGCGCCGAGCTGCGCTCCACCAACCGGCTGAATTTTCCGGAATACGATAAAAAGCTGGTGGGCGCTTCTTTAGCCAGCTGCGAAAACGAAGCCGTGCTCACCGGCCTGTGCCGCATTGGCGGCCACCCGGTTGCGTTGTTTGTAATGGACGCAAGCTTTATGATGGGCAGCATGGGCTGTGTGGTGGGCGAAAAGATTACCCGTCTGTTTGAATATGCCACCGAGCACAGGCTGCCGGTGGTGGGCTTCACCCTTTCGGGCGGGGCCAGAATGCAGGAAGGTATTCTTTCGCTTATGCAAATGGCCAAAACCAGCGGTGCGGTGCGCCTGCACAGCGATGCCGGTCTGCTGTATATCACCGTGCTTACCAACCCCACCACCGGTGGCGTAACCGCCAGCTTCGCCATGGAGGGCGACATTATTCTTTCCGAGCCGGGGGCGCTTATTTGCTTTGCCGGCCCGCGGGTTATCGAGCAGACCACCCGCCAAAAACTGCCGCCTGGTTTCCAGCGTGCCGAGTTCCTGCTGGAAAAAGGCTTTGTAGATGCCATTGTGCCCCGCACCCGTCAAAAGAAGTATCTTACAAAGCTGCTCGATTTTCATAACGGAGGTGCCGCATGAAGCCAATGGAACGTGTGGTGCTGGCGCGGGATAAAAACCGCCCCACCGGGCTGGCGTATATCAACAACATTTTCAGCGATTTTATAGAGCTGCACGGCGACCGCCGCTATGGCGATGATAAGGCCGTTGTAGGCGGCCTGGCGCTGCTGCAGGGCCAGCCGGTTACGGTAATTGCGCTGGAAAAGGGCAGTGGTACCAAAGAGAAAATTGCCCGCAATTTTGGTTCGGCCCACCCAGAAGGCTACCGCAAGGCCCTGCGTCTTATGAAGCAGGCCGAAAAATTTGGCCGCCCGGTGGTGTGCTTTGTAGATACTTCGGGCGCCTATTGTGGCATTGCAGCCGAAGAACGTGGTCA
>CAYYOY010000035.1:0-10768 GCA_964473265.1 uncultured Oscillospiraceae bacterium | reverse complement strand
GGCTGCGTTCCTGCCTGTGCTACGAAGTAACCGACCGCGACGGCCGCCAGGCCTCGGCCCGGGGCATTGCCGAAAATGTGGCCTTTTTGAAAGATTGCAGCCAGCGGCAGGACGACATGCTTTGCGGCATGTTTGGGCTGCACGCTTCCTTTACCCTTAGCCAGGCAACGCTTATGGCCTGCCTGGACCAAAAGCCGCCCGAGGCAGGCTTCCACATTCATGTGGCGGAAGACGCCGCCGACCAGCACGATAGCCTGCAAAAATATGGCGTGCGGGTGCTGCAGCGGCTGGCCGAGGCCGGTGTGTTGGGCGAAAAAACGCTGGCTGTGCACTGTGTGCATGTGGATGAGCAGGAAATGCAGCTGCTGTGCGAAAGTGGTGCCCGGGTGGTGTACAACCCGCAATCGAACATGAGCAATGCCGTGGGTGCGCCCGATGCGCTGGGGCTCATGGCCTCGGGTATAACGGTGGGGCTGGGTACCGACGGCTACACCAGCGACATGCTGGAATCTTTTAAAACCGCCGGCATTTTGCAGCGCCACCGCAGCCAAAACCCCTCGGCAGCCTGGGCCGAACCGCCCGCCATGCTGTTTGACGCCAACCGGCGCATAGCCGCGCAGCACTTTAGCCGGCCGCTGGGGGTTCTGAAGCCCGGTGCCTTTGCAGACGTTGTTCTGCTCAATTATATACCCCACACCCCCATGCATGCAGATAACTATGCCGCGCATATTTTGTTTGGCATGTCGGGCCGCGATGTTACCACCACCATAGCTGGTGGCAAGCTGCTTATGCGCGACCGCCAGTTGGTGGCCGTAGACGAAGAGGCCATTCGTGCCAAGGCGGCAAAGCTGGCCGAAGCGCTGTGGCAGCGCGCCTAAAGAAACACTTGCAGAAACCTAACCGGCTACAGCCGCAGCGCCCGGCCGCCCGGCAAATTTTGCGTGGGGCTGCGTTAATTTTCTTGAAAACCACTGCTATTGCTCCGCAATAGCCCAAGGTTTCCTGCGAAAATTGGCCTTGCCCGACCCAAAATTGCCGGCCGGCCCGGCCTGCGGCTGTATTGCTTGCTTAGCATATAAAAGGGGGCAAAAGCAATGGGTTATCTTATCCAAGACGGTAGGCTGGTTACGCCCCAGGGCTGCCTAATGGCCGACCTGCGCACCAACGGCGAAAGCATCTGCGAAATAGGCCCGCGGCTTGCCCCCGGCAACGACGAAGTTATCAACGCTGCGGGCTGCCTTGTTTTCCCTGGCTTTATTGACACCCACACCCACCTTGCGTTGGATGTGGGCACTGCCGTTTCGGCGGACGATTTTGAAAGCGGCAGCCGCGCCGCCATTTTGGGCGGCACCACCACCATTTTAGATTTTGCCACCCAAAACAAGGGCGAGCACCTGCCCCAAGCCCTGCAAAACTGGCACGAGAAAGCCGCCCCCGGCAGCTATTGCGATTACGGCTTCCACATGGCTATTACCGATTGGAACCCCCAAACCGCCCAAGAAATGTGCGAAATGCCCGCAGCAGGCGTTACCTCTTACAAAATGTATATGGCCTACGCCGCCCTGCGGGTGAACGACGCGGAAATTTACCAAGCCCTGCAGCAGGCCAAGGCACAGGGGAGTATCATTGGCTTCCACTGCGAAAACGGCCACCTGGTAGATGCACTCATTGAGCGCGAGAAGGCACAAGGCCACCTGGCTCCCTCTGCCCACCCGCTTTCGCGCCCGCCCGCAGTAGAGGCCGAAGCTATCTACCGCCTGCTTACCACGGCAGAGCTGGCCGGCGCCACCGTAAACATTGTGCACCTAAGCAGCGCTCAGGGGCTAGAGGTGGTGCGCGAGTTCCGCAAAAAGGGCCTAACCGTGCTGGTAGAAACCTGCCCCCAATATCTACTGCTGGAGGAGAGCCGCTACAGCCTGCCGGGCTTTGAAGGGGCCAAATATGTTATGTCGCCCCCGCTGCGCAGCGAGCAGGATTGCGAAACCCTCTGGCAGGCGCTGGCTGCAGGCGAAATTCAAACCATAGGCACCGACCACTGCCCCTTCCCCACAAGCGTAAAAGAGCTGGGCAGGCACGATTTTAGCAAAATTCCAAACGGCATCCCCGGCTTGCAGCACCGCGGCCTGCTGCTCTATAGCTACGGCGTGGCCACCGGCCGCCTCACCCCCGGGCAAATGTGCGCCCTGCTGGCCGAAAACCCCGCCAAGCTCTTTGGCCTCTACCCCCAAAAGGGTTGCCTCTGCGTGGGCAGCCATGCCGATATTACCATTGTAGACCCCAACGCCACCGGGCAGATTACCGCTACCGGGCAGGCCCACCGGGTAGACTACACCCCCTACGAAGGTTTTGCGCTCCGCTGCCAAATTCCCACTGTGTTGCTGCGGGGGAAGCGGGTGGTGCACAACGGCAAAGCGGTTTGCGGAATGTCCGGCCAATATGTCAGGAGGGGTAAGGCATGTACGAATTTATAGTAAACGGGCAGCCTGTGCAAGCCCAAGAAGATAAAAACCTGCTGCACTTCCTGCGGGAAGACCTACGCCTAACTTCTGTAAAAAACGGCTGCGCCGAGGGTGCCTGCGGCAGCTGCACCGTGCTGCTGGAAGGCAAGGCCCGTAAGGCCTGCCTTTTTAGTACCTCGCAGCTTGTTGGCAAAAGCCTACTAACAGTAGAGGGCCTTTCCCCCTACGAAAAAGAGGTGTACACCTACGCCTTTGCCCATTGCGGTGCCGTGCAGTGCGGCTTTTGCACCCCCGGCATGGTGCTGGCTGCCAAAGCCCTGCTGGATGTTACCCCCCAGCCCACCCGCGCCCAGGCGGCCAAGGCCATTCAGGGCAATATCTGCCGCTGCACCGGCTACCAGAAAATTCTAGACGCTATCCTGCAGGCAGGCCAACTGCTGCACGCCTACCAGCCTGTGCCGGCGCTTGATTTTACCGGCGGGGTGGGGCAGCCCGTGCCCCGCATAGACGCGGCTGAAAAAGTGCTGGGCACCGGCGTATATGTAGACGACATGCAGGTAGAAGGCATGCTGCATGCCGGCGTAGTACGTTCGGCCCATCCCCGCGCAGTGGTCAACCGCATTGATTACGCACAGGCACAGGCGCTGCCGGGCGTTGTGGCCGTGCTCACCGCCGAGGATATTCCCGGCCAAAAGAAAATAGGCCACCTAAAGCAAGATTGGGATGTGCTGATTGCCGAGGGCGAAACCACCCGCTATGTGGGTGATGCATTGGTGCTTATTGCTGCCGAAAGCCCGCAGCTGGTGCAGCAGGCTAAAGCGCTGGTAACAGTAGACTACACAGTTCTGCCGCCCATAACCTCGCCAGAGCAGGCGCTGGCACCCGGCGCACCGCCGCTGCATGAGGGCGGCAACTGCCTTGCCCATGAACAGTTAAAGCGGGGCAATGCGGCAGAGAAAATAAAACAATCGAAATATACAGTTACCCATACCTACACCACCCCCTTTACCGAGCATGCCTTTTTAGAGCCCGAAGCCGCGCTGGCCCTGCCCGAAGGCGATGGCCTGCGCATTTATACATCCGACCAAGGCACCTATACCACCCGCCGCGAATGCGCCAATATGCTGGGCCTGCCCAAAGAAAACATTACGGTTTTCAACTGCCTGGTGGGTGGCGGCTTTGGCGGCAAAGAGGATATGAGCGTGCAACACCATGCCGCACTGTTGGCCTACCACACTCGCCGGCCGGTAAAGCTCTGCCTAAGCCGCGAAGAAAGCATGCGGGTGCACCCCAAACGCCACCCTATGCAAATTACCTGCACCACCGCCTGTGACGAAAACGGCTATTTAACGGCTATGCAGACGCGCATTGTGTCGGATACCGGGGCCTATGCCTCGCTGGGCGGGCCGGTGCTGCAGCGTGCCTGCACCCATGCCGGTGGCCCCTACAACTACCATGCCATTGACATTGAGGGCTTTGCGGCCTACACCAATAACCCACCCGCAGGGCCCTTCCGGGGCTTTGGTGTGCCCCAAAGCTGCTTTGCCACCGAATGCAACCTCAACCGCCTGGCCGAGCTTACCGGCCTTTCGTATTGGGAGATACGCCGCCGCAACGCCGTTTTGCCCGGGCAAACGCTGCCCAACGGCCAAATTGCCGATGCTTCCACCGCCTTTGTGGAAACACTGGAGGCGGTAAAGGATGTTTTTGAAAGCAGCCCCCATGCAGGCATTGCCTGCGGCATGAAAAATAGCGGCCTGGGCGTGGGTGTGCTGGATGTAGGCCGCTGCCGCCTGCTGGTGCGGGGGGGAAAGGTGCAAATTTTGGCCGGTGCCTCCTGCGTGGGGCAAGGCCTGGGCACCGTGCTGGTGCAGACTGTTTGCCAAGCCTCGGGCCTTTTGCCAGAGCAGATAGAATATCTGCCCTCTAATACCGCCACCGCGCCAGATGCCGGTAACACCAGTGCCTCGCGTCAAACGCTCATTACCGGCGAAGCCACTCGCCGTGCCGCCACATTGCTGCACCAGGCGCTGCAGGGCAAAAGCCTTGCCCTGCTGGAAGGGCAGGAATTTTTAGGCGAATTCGAGGTCGTTACCGATGCAATGGGCAGCGACAAACCCAACCCTGTTTCACACATTACTTACGGCTATGCCACCCATGTGGTGCTGCTGGATGACGAAGGCCGGCTTGCCAAGGTGGTGGCCGCCCACGATGTGGGCAAGGCCATGAACCCCCTGGCACTGGAAGGGCAAATTGAGGGCGGCGTGGTAATGTCGCTGGGCTATGCCCTTACCGAAAATTTCCCCCTGCAAGACGGCCACCCCACTGCCCGCTATGGCACACTGGGCCTGTTTCGTGCGCTGCAAACCCCACCGGTTGAAAGTATATTCATAGAAAAGGGCGACCCCTCTCAGCCTGCCTGGGGCGCAAAGGGCGTGGGCGAAATTTGCTGCGTTCCCACAGCGCCGGCAGTGCAGCTGGCCTACTACCGCCGAGATGGTATCTTCCGCACTGCTTTACCGCTGGAAAACACCCCCTATACAAAACTGTTAATTAAGAATATATAGGAATTCACACCTCTGCAACCGGGCCACATAGGAACACACCCCTAGGGGTTGTTATAACAAATTGTTCTGCCAGTTTTACCTATAAATGTGGGGCAAACCCAGGGCAAAGGGTTGTTATAATAAGCTGCTTCCGGCATTTTTTGGTGATGACGGTGGCCGCCAAGAGTTGTTAAATACGTTTTTTGTAGCCGGCAATGGCGCTATGGGAGCTACAAAGGGGCACAGCCAAAGCGATAGTTATTATAACAAGCTATTTCCGGCAGCTTTGCTGCAAGAACATTTATAGTTATACACCCCAAACAAGGAGGAAGCACAACCCATGAGCGATAGAATGACCCCCATTCCCTTTGCCGAACTGCTGGATATTATGCTGCAAGAGCTGCAATGCGAGGGCAGCATTTTTGGCATTCCCCGGGCAGATTTTTACACGGCGCAGCCCGAATGTCTGCCGGAGTGCTTTGGCCGCAAGCCCGAGGCACTTTTTGGCCCGGCCGCCGGCCCCCACACCCAGCTGGCGCAAAATATTGTTGCGGGCTACCTTACCGGGGCGCGCTTCTTTGAACTGAAAACCGTGCAAACGCTGGATGGCGAAGACCTGCAGGTTTCCAAGCCTTGTATTGCCCTGCCGGACGAATGCTACAATGTGGAATGGTCCACCGAGCTACGGGTGGAAGAAGCCTTGGAAGAATATATTAAGGCCTGGCTGGCGCTGGCTGTGCTTTCTCGCTTGCTGGGGCTGGGCAGCAGCAAGGGGTTTATCTTCAACATGAGCGTGGGCTACAGCCTAGAGGGTATACAATCGCCCAAGATAGATGCCTTTATTGAGGGGCTGAAGGATGCTTCCCACACGCAAATTTGGCAAGAGTGTATGGCTACCCTGCACCAGAACCTGCACCGCCTGCCCGGGCTGGACGAGGCCTTTTTAGCCGGCATTTCCCCCGAGGTTTGCTGTTCCATTACACTTTCCACCCTGCACGGCTGCCCCGCACAAGAAATTGAAAGCATTGCCGCCTACCTGCTTACCCAAAAGCGGCTGCATACCTATGTAAAATGCAACCCCACCCTGCTGGGGTACGATTTTGTGCGCACCACCTTGAATGGCCTGGGGTATGAATATCTCGATTTTGGCACCCACCACTTTGAAAATGACCTACAGTTCGACCAAGCCATTCCCATGCTGCAACGCCTGCAGGCGCTGGCAGGGCAGCAGGGCCTAAGCTTTGGTGTAAAGCTTAGCAACACCTTCCCGGTAAAAACCCAAGGGCGTTTGGCAGGGGAGGAAATGTATCTTTCCGGCCGGGCGCTTTACCCGCTTACCATAAATCTTGCCCACCGCATTGCCCAGGCCACCGGCGGCAGCCTGCCTATTTCCTTTTCGGGCGGGCTGGATGCCCTGAACATTGCGCCGCTTTATGCCGCCGGCATCTACCCCCTTACGCTGGCAACTACACTGCTTAAACCGGGCGGCTACCAGCGCCTGCACCAAATTGCCGGCCTGCTGCAAGACTGCGCCCTGCCGGGCAGCATAGACCTTGCCGCACTGCAAGCCCTGGCGCAGGATGCCCTTACCAACAAGCTATACTGCAAATCGAGCCGTTTTGCCGCCAGCCGCAAGCTGCCCAAGCCCCTGCCGCTGCTCGATTGCGCCGCAAACCCCTGCCAAAGCGGCTGCCCCATCGGGCAAGATATACCCGAATATCTGGCACTGGTGGCGCAGCAAGAATATGTGGCCGCACTGGAGGTTATCACCCACAGAAACCCGCTGCCCTTTTCTACCGGCAGCCTGTGCAACCACAATTGTATGTCCTGCTGCACCCGTATTGATTACGAACAGCCTTTAGATATTCGCGGTGCCAAGCTGCTGGCCGCCAAAGAGGGCTTTGCCGGCCTTATGGCCAAGCGCACCACGCCCCCACGCCTTGCAAACTGCCCAAAGGTAGCGATTATCGGCGCAGGCCCTGCCGGCCTTTCTGCCGGATATTTCCTTGCACAGGCCGGTCTGGATGTAACAATATTCGACAAAGCGGATAAACCCGGTGGCGTAATACAAAGTGTAATTCCGTCCTTCCGCATTTCGCAAGACTACATAGAGAAGGACATGGCGCTAATTGCCTCTTCGGGGGTAAAATTTGCCATGGGGGCCAGCCCGGAGCTTTCTGTTGAGAAACTTCGCCAAGATGGCTACGAATATATTTTCTTGGCCATTGGCGCATGGAAAAGCCCCACGCTGCAGCTGCAAACCTGCGAGGGCAAAGTTTACGGTGTGTTGGAATTTTTGGAAGCCTTTCATACAAGCTGTAATGCACTTACCCTTGGCAAGCATGTAGTGGTGGTGGGGGGTGGCAATTCTGCCATGGATGCCGCACGTGCCGCCAAGCGCCTGCCGGGGGTAGAGAGTGTAACCATTGTTTACCGCCGCACGCGCAGTTATATGCCCGCCGAGGCCGAAGAACTGGAATTGGCGCTGCACGAGGGCGTAGCCCTCTGCGAGCTGGCAGCCCCGCTGGCGCTGCAGCAGGGGCAGCTGCTCTGCCAGAAAATGCAG
This sequence comes from uncultured Oscillospiraceae bacterium, assembly GCA_964473265.1. GTDB lineage: Bacteria > Bacillota > Clostridia > Oscillospirales > Ruminococcaceae > Heteroruminococcus. Next base: position 3,197 of record CAYYOY010000035.1, on the reverse strand, counting down.
CTGGGCGAGCCAGATGCCTCCGGCCGCCGCCGACCTGTGCCGCTGGAGGGCCAGACCATTAGCCTGCCTGCCGATAGTGTGATAGCCGCCATTGGCGAGCAGGTAGATACCCAGTTGCTTACCCGCAACGGCATTGTGCTGGAAAAAGGCGGCTGGGTAGCCGCCAACCCGCACACCGGCGAAACCAACCTGCCCGGTGTGTTTATAGGCGGCGATGCACTGCGTGGACCTTCTACCATTGTGCAAGCCATTGCCGACGGCCGCCGCTTTGCCGATACGGTGCTACAGCGGCTGGGCATTGCGGCAGCGGAGCAAGCTGCGCCCAACGCCCCAGCCTGCCCCACTGCGCGCACCGGCAGGCTTTGCCCGCCCACCCTGCTGCCGCAGGAAGCTGCCCGCTGCCTTGCCTGCGGGCAGAGCTGTGGGCTGTGCGCCCAGGTTTGCCCCAACCGTGCCAACCGGCTGGTGCAGGTGCAAGGCAGGCCCCAGCTACTGCACCTGGACGCCTATTGCAATGAATGCGGCAACTGTGAAGCTGCCTGCCCTTACACCGGTGCGCCCTACCGCGAAAAGTTTACGCTGTTTGCCACCCTTGCCGATTTTGAAGCTTCTGAAAACCCCGGCTTTGTGCCGCTGGGGCAGGGTAGGGTGCTGTTGCGGCTGGGTGGTATGCAACAAGAGTTTTTGCTGGCCGCACCGCCCGCCGGTATCGATACCCGGCTGTTAGCCTTCATGGAGGAAATTTGCCAGACAGCCCCCCACTGCCTTTGTAAGGCATAGGCAAAAACCTGGCAAGCAAGGCATGTTTACTGGCAAACCCCACCGCTAATGCCTTATACTAACACAAAATAAGCCCCGCCTACCGGCGGGGCTTATTTTGTGTTAGTGCGGTGCCCCTGCTTGCTTAGCAGAAGGCGAATTGCCTTAATGCAGGAAACAGCTCTTCACATAAGGGTTATGGCGTAGTGGCAGCATAATAACATGGGCTGTGCAAAGCTGCGCAGGCGGGGCGCAAACTGCAATGCCCATGCGCATGTAAAAGGCCTGTGGGGGCAAAATACCAAGCATTTTACCCCCACGAGCCTAAAGAGATGAATGAAACTTTGAAAAGCCATACTTAATTGATTACCAAAGCCTGTTTGCCTTGTTCAAAAAACCATTCGTCCACTGCCTGCTTGCTGAAATACATGCGGTTGTTAATCTTTACATAGGGGAAGCCGGGCCAAACGCCGTTGGAAATATTATTTTCCAGCTTGGTTTGCATGGCACTTTCTTGAGCTGTGTCGGGGTAGATGCCCAGATACTGCAGTAGGCTGGCTGTATTCATCAGGTCGGGGGTAGAGGAATTGGCCGATACAAGTGTACCGCTTAAATTACCCACCATAGGGCGATCCAGCAAGGCGTTGGAGAAAATGAAGGCCGAAATAATGAAACCCGCAGCAACAATGCCGCTGCTTACCAGCATAGGCAGGCTTTTTTTCCAGTCCATTTAGCAGTTCCCCTTGATAAATTTATTCGTCGGCCGAAATTACGCGCACACTAACGCTATAGGTGCTGGAAGCCTGGCGGTTATTGGCCGGGCGGTAAATATCCAGCGTTACGCTATCGCCCACCTTTTTGCCGTCCAGTACCTTGCCTAAATCGTCCAGGCTTTTTACTTCCTCGCCATCCACCTTGGTAATAATATCGCCCGGCTGTGCGCCCTTGTTGGCAATATCGGTGCCCGGTGTGGTGGAAATAATGCGCAGCCCCGGCACTACATGGTTGTAGGCGGCGGTGGCGTCGTCCACCACTTGGGCGTTAATGCCCAGCCGCACCCGGCCTGTAACACGCCCGTTGCGAACAAGGTCATCTACAATGGGTTTGGCGTTGTTAATGGGAATGGCAAAACCAATGCCCTCAACGCCTTCGCTGGCCAGCTTTGCCGAGGGAATGCCCACCACCTGGCCGTACATGTTCACCAGCGCACCGCCCGAAATGCCGGGGCTGATGGCTGCGTCGGTCTGCAGGCAGGTAATAGAATAGCTGCCGGTGCCGTATAGCACACTGCGGTCCTTGGCGGAAATTAGGCCGCCGGTTACGCTGCCGTCCAGGCCGGCGGGGTTGCCTATAGCCAGTACGCTTTCGCCAATTTCCAGCTGGTCGGAATTGCCAAAGGTGGCAAAGGGCAGGTTCTGGCCGTCAATTTTAATTACGGCAAGGTCGGTGCGGGTGTCTATACCCACCAGACGGGCTTCGTAGCTATCGCCATTTTGCAGGTTTACGCTAATGCCCTCGCCGCCTTCCACCACATGGGCGTTGGTTACAATGTAACCGTCGGCAGACATAATTACCCCCGAACCCAGCACCGGCGAAGAAAAGTTGCCTGTGGCTTGGGTGTAAACGGTAATGCCCACCACCGAGGGCGCAACTCTGCGCACCACTTCAGGGCCGGTTAGCATGCCGTTTTCCCCCTGTGAGGGTGGGGTATTGGGGCGGTTTTCAATATCCATTAGCGGCCCGTTGCTATCTATAGAGCTGCTTTGGCTTTCGCTAGGCGGCAGAATGGGCAGGTCTTGCCCAGGCCGTTGCAGGTAGGTATACACGCCATAAACCGCAAACCCGGCTACCGATACCATGAAAATGAGCGCAATTATTACGCTAAAAACCATTAACCCACGGTTCCTGGGTTTGCCTTTGCTTTTATCGGCCATAGTGGAATACTGGTTTTGCGCGTTGTTGAACTGGTAAGGTTGGGGCGGCTGATAAACAGGCCGCTGGGGTTGGTGGTAGCCACCCGGTGGGTTGTAATAGCTAGGCGGTGGGGAAGAAGCCCCCAAGGGCTGCTGCGGCGCATAAGGCGAAACAGTTGGCGGCTCCTGGCGCTCTTGCGCGGGGCTTGGCCCAATATCCAACGGCTCACCCTCGGCTGGGTTTTTGTTCTCAAAGTTCTCGTTCATGGTGTTCAACCTCCGGTAAGTCTTTACGCAACCATTATACATGCTTTTTATGAAAAAGAAATAGATAGCTGTTAAATAATGTTTGTACGCAGGGGGTGGCACAATACAAAATCTACCTTTTATCCTGCCCCAAAACGCGTAATTTTTCCAAAGAAAAGTGCAATTTCCCACACCGGGTTAGGTGGGCAGCCTTCGGCCAAACCACGCGACTAACCCGGCGTGTGGTTTTCTTCCCCCTGGGGCGGAGCCTTTCGCCCG
>CAYYOY010000034.1:0-10973 GCA_964473265.1 uncultured Oscillospiraceae bacterium | reverse complement strand
GTAAGGGGGAACATTAAATTGATATTAGCTTTCATTATGGACATCATTAAAGCTTTTTTGCTTTTTGTAATATCTCTTTTTCCTGCTCTACCTGATATGGCTGTTTTCAAGCAAAGTGTGTTTGCACTTGTTGATTTAATCCTCGGCCTTAATGCCTTTGTCGATGTACGTTTGCTCGGTTTTGCATTTGGTGTGCTCCTATTTGTTCACAATATTGAATTGATATGGGGCATTATTATGTGGGTTATCCGCAAAATTCCGGGGGTGTCCTAGTGTCAAACTTCAATATGCAAAAAATTGTTACCGATATGTTTTCCCCTATTACATCCCTTATTTACGGCATAGTTTCTACTGTTCTAATAGTTGCCCTTTGTTCCCTTGCTCTTTTCATTCTTGTATTTCTTGTTCGTTATCCAATTATATTTCATTTGAAAGATATTGACTATATCCGCAATTTACGAATAAAATTCTTACCTTACAACCTAATTCGCTGGTGGATTGTTGATATTTTGAACATTAAAAATGGTGACGGTAGTTTCAAGCCCTATGGTTTTAGCATTTTTTGTGGCCGCCAAGGTACTGGCAAAACTGTATCTATGATACAATATCTTTTTAATATACATCGGCGTTACCCTAAGGCATTGATTGTTACTAATTTTAAGTGCAGCTTTGCCACTCACCGTATGACAAGTTGGCAGGACTTTTTTGATATTCGTAACGGTACGGATGGCGTAATTTTCGCCATAGACGAAATTCAAAATGAATTTAGTGCTACAGCATGGAAAGATTTCCCGGAAACTTTGTTGAGCGAAATTACACAGCAGCGTAAGCAGCGTATAAAAATAGTTGCTACCTCGCAAGTTTATACCCGGGTAGCTAAGCAGCTACGCGAACAATGCTTTAGCGTATTTAGCTGCAAAACTCTTTTTGGTCGCCTTACTTCGTGGAAAGAATATGACGCTGCCGAATATGCAAACGCTGTAGAAGCAGATACACCCCAACGCCGTAAAATACGACCTTTCAGTAAGCACACCTTTGTGCAAACTGATAAGCTTCGGCAAAGCTATGATACATGGGAAAAAGTGGAGCGCCTTGCCGGGCTGCTCCAACAACAAGCACAATAACTATATTGCCCTGTGCAGCTTTAGCGCACAGGGCAAATAATATTTGCTGTTAAGCATGTATTAAGTTTAGTTGCTTTTCAATTTCTGTTGCTGTAACACTGCGGCAGCGTATCAGTTTTATTCCGACATCTGCAAAAATGACATTCTTCTTATTATCATTTTTTTGCGCTTGTTGCTTGTCGTGGCTGCTATCGTCTAATTCAATAATACATATTGGCTTACTATTGCGGTTGCAAATAAGAAAATCTACATGCATTTGAGATACTATGCTTCTAGTGCCATAGGGGGCATTTGGTCTAGCCGTTACAATATCTTCCATATTCACTTTTGCAAATAATAGGTAGCCCAGGCGGTCGGTAATCTGTTTAATTTGTAAAAATGCTTGTTTTTCGTGCGGTGTAAATAAATTTTCTTCAAGTCTGAATTTGCCTTTTAATTCATTAGAATTTCCTTTACTAGATGATTTTTTCTTATTCGGTTTATTAAGAATTATACTTGCTACTGCGACAAAAATTACTGCCCCTATAATATACCAATTCATTTTGTCCCCTCCATGTCGTTTTTAATTAGGTCGTTAATATAAGCATTTAGGCTCATGCCCTTGCTTTCTGCATGTGATTTAATTTTATCTTTTTCACCTGCTTTCACTCTTAAGCGAATATCTTCATAGGCTTTCTTATGATATTTTAATATGGATTGGTTTGAGTTCTTACCCACTTTGTTCACCCCCTTGTAGTTTATTGTATCACATTAAGTATTTGGTACCAATATGTAAAATAAACAAAAAAAGTAGTGTAACTTTGGCTTGACATATTGGTACCATTATGCTATACTATAAATGGATAAGGAAACCGCCTCCCCTGCGAATTAAGCAAGAAAGGCGGTGAGAAAATGAACAGCAACGGCTTGGGAAACATACTAGCGTATATCATTAGTAATCCCGGCCACCGCTATTCAGTTAGGTTCCATGCAGGAACATGGCACCTAAAAATTAGATAGGTAACCCTTGCAATGCGGTTTCCTTATCCGCTTAAATATTACTAAATCTGATTACTAAAGTCAATAGGAGATAGGGAAGATGGTTAAACTATTATTAGCTTATTTGAGCATGCCCCTTGGCACCACGTTTAAGAGTAATGGTCGCTTTGTCAATCGTTTTGTTTTCGCCTTGGAAACTATAAGGCTTTTGCAAGGTACAACTTATCTCAAATTTTAGCTGTACTATCGGCTAAACCGTCCATTAGATTTTCCTCCCCTTGTCAACCTCCCCGGCGTATAAACGTGCTGTTTCTTCGCCGGGGAACAGCTTTCCCAGCTACTCTATTTATGGTTTAGATGTATCTACCCTTTTATGCCGCCGGGCGGTGTTGACAATGTAGTATCGGTTGCAATAATTATTATAATTGACAAGAGGGGCTTCCCTGCCCGCAGGCGGGGGAAGCCCCTTTAATTACAAAAAATGGTTAGCAATGTGTGCAAAAATGATATAAAATAAGCAACAATAGCAAACTAAAATAGGGGCTTTAGATAACTGCCGCAGCAGAACCTTTTACTGATAGGGGGAAGTGAAAATGGCAAAATTTCACCATCTACAGTACGAAGAACGCTTAAAGCTAGAAGCATTGTATACCGCAGGCATAAGTAAAAAGCTTATGGCGGCTATATTGGGCTGTGCTTTGTCTACCGTATATGCAGAGCTACACCGGGGGTACTACCGTAAATTAGATACGGAATTACGCTGGGTAGATAGCTATAGTGCAGATATAGCCCAGCAAGATTATAATTATAAAGCCAGCGCAAAGGGTGCACCATTAAAAATTGGTAATGACCATAACTTAGCAAACTATATACAGGATAAAATAAAAGATGAACATTGGTCACCCGATGTTGTATTAGGCTACATAAGACGAAAAAAATTAAAGTTCGCAACCACTATTTGCACGCGCACCTTGTATAATTACATTTATAAAGGGGTTCTAGCAGTAAGTGCCGATGATTTATTGGAAAAAGGCAAGCGGCGTAACCCCTCAAATTCAGCCCCTAGGCCACGTTACAAAAGGCCATTAGCCCGAAGTATTGATGAACGTCCAAAAGAAGCAGAAAATCGAGAATTTGGGCATTGGGAAATGGATACGGTAATAGGTACGGCAAAGGGAAAAAATGCTGCTCTTTTGGTATTAACTGACAGGCAAAGCAGATATGAAATTATAGAGAAATTACAAAGTCGTACACAAGATGAGGTAATTAAGGCTCTTAGCCGGATATCTCAACAATACGAAATCAAAATGAATACCCTAACCGTAGATAACGGCAGCGAATTTTTAAGTTCTTATTCTATTGAATTTAACGAAAATATTCGCCGCACAACATTATACTACTGTCATCCATATAGCAGTTGGGAACGTGGTAGTAATGAAAATCAGAATAGAATTATTAGGAGGTACATTCCAAAAGGAGCAAGTATTAATGCAGTAACGGAAGAAGAATTGCAACAAATACAAGATTGGATGAATAATTACCCAAGGAAAATTTTGGGTTACAGGACACCAGCAGAAGTGCTACAAACCAAGAGAAATGAACAAATTGTAAACAATTCCGAATAAATGTTGACATTTACCGGAAATTTTTCATTTGCTGAAAACTTTGTGTTTTGCCGGCAGGTTTGCGGGGGTTTTGCGTGCTGCCGCCAACCTACCCCAGGCAGGCGTGGAGTATATGATAGAAGGGCGGGGCTAAAGCCCTGCCCCTGCGCTGTTTATCTATCTATTTGCCAGAAGGCCGGGCCTGCTGCAAAAATGGAATAGATTGTTGCGGCTGCCCCGAGCAACAAAAGCGGAAAGCTTAACCAAAACCGCAGGTGTGTAAACCGAGGTGAAAGAAACCCGGTGGCTTTATGGAGCTTTTCGTCAAAGACACTGCGAAAAATCCAACACGACATTGCAAACAACAGCAATCGCAATATATCCATACACTGTTTATTAAGCCAGTGCCCATTTTTGTACGGCATGGCAACCGCCGGAATGCACAGCAAGGCTAGTACCCAATATCCCCACCAGTGTTTTTGAAAAAACCGGGTTGTACATTCACACACCTCTTTAGAAAGCATACACGGTAGGGTTTTGTTTGCTCGACAAGGCTACGCGGTTGCTTGTGTATTTTGTGGATTAACTACACTCTGCCGGCATTGCTACTATATATTAGCCGGGTTTCCCCACCCTACTGCTTGCAAATTTCAAACCGAGCCTTTGGTAATAAGCTGGCTTAACCCCGCAAGAATGGGCAGCAGTAGTGGCTGGTGCAGCAGATAAATGGGCATGGTGCGCCGGCCTATCCAGGTGATGACGCCGCCACGGGGCTTGTACATCCACCCTGGGGCCAGATCCTGCTTAAACCAAACGCCAATGTAGGCGCCTGTGAAAAACAGGAACACCCAGGGCACAAGGGGGTAGTAATCAGCCGAGGCAAAGCCGGGGTATGGCATGCCGAAAATAAAGGCCCAGTTGTTTTCGTAAAAGCTGCGGGGCAGCACATATTCCCACAGGCCGGGGAAACCGAGGGTACCTCTATAATAGATATTGAAGGTAAAGAGGAATAAAAAGAAGCAGAGCAGCAGCCCTGGTATGTAATGCAACCGGCGCAGCAACGGCCACAGCAGCGGAAAGAGCAGCATGCAGCAGCCCAGCAGATGCATAATGCCAAAGCGAATGGGGTTTGCCGGGCTGAACCACATTGTTACTACCGTAAGCCCCAGGCCAATGCCCAGCGTAAGGGTGCCGCGCCGCCAGTTGCTTTTGGTGTAGTGGCAGGAAATGCCCGACATAAGCATAAAAGAGCCCGCCAATATCCAGGGTGCGCCGCGAAAAACAATTAGGTTTGTAAACCAGGGCAACGGGTGGCCGAAGTAAATGGTCCAGTCGTATAGAGCGTGGTAGAGGGTAACGCCGAGTATCATCCAGCCACGCCACCAGTCTATTATGCCTACCCTGCGCACTGCCATTTTGCCACCCCTTACAATTTACTGTTTCAGTACAATGCATGCTGCGGCCTACAGCCGCACCAGATTATTTGCGCAACACATCTTTTACTTTTCTTGTTCCGCCAAGAAAAGTAACAAAAGAAGGCGGCTTGGGGGATTAGATACCCCCAAGACCCCCAGTCACTAAATTTGACGCACCGGCTGCGGAGCTAACTTCTGCGCTTACAGCGCAAAAGTGGATCTCCTCCGCCTTTTTTTGCAAGCCCAAGGTCTTGCAAAAAATGCTGCTGGTCCTGCCTTGGTACGCATAGTTGTAATTTGCAGGTAAAACTGCTCACACGGCAAAGCATAGCCGCACATTGTTTAGCTTTGGGTATTGCTATGCTTTGTGTCCTCTACAATTTTGCCGTCGGCTATTATCACTACGCGGTCGGCTTGCTGGGCTATTTTAGGGTCGTGCGTAATAAGGATGACAGTGCGGCCCTCGTGCCACAGCTCGGTTAGAATTTCAATAACATCCTTGCCCGATTTACTGTCGAGGTTGCCGGTGGGTTCGTCGGCCAGAATAATAGGGGGCCGGGCCGCCACGGCACGGGCAATGGCAACACGCTGCTGCTGCCCGCCCGACATTTGCATAGGCCGGTGGTGCAGGCGCTGTTCCAGCCCCACCCGCTCTAGCGCCTGCACGGCCAGGCGGCGGCGTTCTTCCTTGGCAATGCCGCGGTAAATAAGCGGCAGCTCTACATTTTCTATGGCGTTGAGCGAGGGAATTAGATTGAAGCCCTGAAAGATAAAACCAATTTCTTTATTGCGAATTTCAGAAAGCTCGTCGTCGCTAAGCTTGGCTACATCGCTGCCTTCTAATATATATTCGCCGGTGGTGGGTACATCCAGGCAGCCCAGCATGTTCATCAGGGTGCTTTTGCCCGAGCCCGATTGCCCCACAATGGCCACAAACTCGCCGTTGTCTATTGTAAGATCAATGCCGTCCAGCGCACGAACTTCGTTTTCGCCAGGGTTGTAAATTTTATACATATCGCGAATTGCAATGAGAGCCATTTGGTTCCTCCTGCCGGCAGACCTTGGCCGCCGGGTATTTGCTTACTTATATAATATAGTATAGCCTACGCCAGGACAAGTCAACAAGGGGCGGGACAATTTCAATTTTGTTCACCCTTTATTCATATTGTAAGATTTTCCGCGATTTTCCAAGCAATACAGCGTAATTCTAAGCATTCCGCTGCACGCCCTGGGGCTTGTGCAAGAATTTCGCAGAAAATAAGAAGATTTTCCGGAAAATTCTTGACATTCGAGAAAATTGTGCTATATTTTGTATTGTCGTTTTGCAGGGTCGCATAGCCCGGCAGCACGAAAATGGCAGCCTGTGCACCACCTGGAAGCATGCCGCACACCTTCGGCATGACGGAAAGCCTTTTGCGGGGTGTGGTGCAGCCGCTCAGTCGCCCGTGTTTGCGGGCGGAGGCTGGGAAAGGCGCTTTTTAAGCGTCGCCAGGGCCGCTGTGGCCATAGGGGTGAGGAGATAAAACCCCAATGACTCCTTCCATTCACCGGTGGTATGCTGCCGGTGAAAATACCGCAAAGGGGGATGAAAAATGAACCAAAATGTTGTAATCAGCCTGCGCAATTTGGCGGTTGATTTCGACGGCGAACCCATTCTGCAAGGCATAGACCTAGACATTCTAGACAAAGAATTCGTTACCTTCCTGGGCCCGTCGGGCTGTGGCAAAACCACAACTCTGCGAATTATCGGCGGTTTTGTCGAGCCCACGCGGGGGGACGTTTTTTTTGACGGCCAACGTATTAACGGCCTGCCGGCACACAAACGGCATGTCAACACGGTATTCCAGCGCTACGCACTCTTCCCGCACCTAAATGTTTATGAAAATGTAGAATTCGGCCTTAAGCTAAAAAAGGTGCCCGAAAAAGAGCGCATGCAAAGCGTGCGCGAAATGCTGGAGCTGGTGGGGCTAAGCGGCTACGAACGCCGTAGCGTAAATTCGCTTTCTGGCGGGCAGCAGCAGCGTGTGGCCATTGCCCGTGCACTGGTGAACCAGCCCCGGGTACTGCTGCTGGACGAACCGCTGGGCGCGCTCGACCTTAAATTGCTCAAAGAAATGCAGGTAGAGCTTAAGCGCATTCAGCAAAGCCTAGAGATTACCTTTATCTACGTTACCCACGACCAAGAGGAAGCCCTTACCATGTCCGACCGGGTGGTGGTAATGAAGGACGGTAAAATTCTGCAGCAGGGCAAACCCCAAGATATTTACAACGAACCCGCCAATGCTTTCGTGGCCGATTTTATTGGCGAAAGCAATATTATAGATGGCATTATGCACAAAGATAAGCGGGTGGAATTTGCCGGCCATAACTTTGATTGCGTAGACAGCGGCTTTGCACCCATGGAACGCGTAGACGTTGTAATTCGCCCCGAAGATTTAAAGGTGGTACCCTCGGCACAGGGGCAAATTACCGGCGTTGTGGAAAGCGTTATCTTTAAAGGTGTACATTATGAAATGATGGTAGAGGGCCACGGCTACCGCTGGATGATTCATTCCACTATCAGCGAGGAACCCGGCGCTTTTATTGGATTGGAGGTTGCGCCCGCCGACATTCACATTATGAAGCGAATGGAGGAGGCACAATGAAAGCTCGTTATACCGCCTCGCCATATATTGTGTGGATGGTTGTGTTCATACTTGCGCCACTGCTGCTGGTGGGTTACTTTGCCTTTACCACGCCTGAAGGCCAACTTACCATCGAGAACATTTCCCAAGTGGGGCAATATGCCCCGGTGCTTATGCGTTCGGTGTGGCTGGCGCTTATTGCCACCGCCATTTGCCTGGTGCTTTCATACCCTCTTGCATTTATTATTTCGCGCTACAGCGAAAACCACCAGCGCACAGCCATTATGCTGGTGATGCTGCCCATGTGGATGAACTTTTTGCTGCGCACCTACGCTTGGATGACCATTTTAGAAAACAACGGCCTAATTAACCGGCTGTTGGGGCTGGTGGGCCTTGGCCCGCTGCAAATGATTAACACCCAGGGCGCAGTGGTACTGGGCATGGTGTATAACTACCTGCCCTTTATGCTGCTGCCGCTGTATTCTGTTATGGTAAAGATTGACCAGCGGGTAATTGAAGCGGCGCAAGACCTTGGCGCAAACACCAGCCAGGTGTTTTCTAAGGTAGTTATTCCGCTGAGCATGCCCGGCATTACCACCGGCATTACCATGGTGTTTGTGCCTTCGGTAAGCACCTTTATTATTTCGCGCATGCTGGGCGGCGGCGCCAACCTGCTTATTGGCGATCTAATCGACATTCAGTTCCTGGGCAATGCCTACAACCCCAACCTGGGTGCGGCCATTTCGCTGGTGCTTATGGTGCTCATTCTGCTGTGCATGAGCCTGCTCAACCAGTTTGATAACGATGAAATGGAGGGCATGATCCTATGAAAAAACGGCTCTCCTCCATATATCTTTCGCTGGTTATGCTGTTTTTGTACGCCCCCATTGGCGTGCTCATTGTGTATAGCTTTAATCAATCAAAATCGCGCGCGGCCTGGACAGGCTTTACGCTGGATTGGTACCGCCAGCTGTTTTCCAACGAGATGATTTTAACCTCGTTGCGCAACACACTGGTAATCGCTATTGTTTCTTCGGTGGTAGCCACCGTGCTGGGCACTGCGGCGGCGCTGGGGCTGAACAACATGAACAAATGGCTGCGCCGTGCCGTAATGAACGTTACCTATCTGCCCATTATCAACCCCGAAATTGTAACCGGCGTTTCGCTCATGCTGCTGTTTGTAATGCTGCGGCTGGAATTTGGCTTTTCCACCTTAATACTGGCGCATATTACCTTTAATATTCCCTATGTAATATTCAATGTAACACCCAAGCTGCGCCAGCTGGATAAATACACCTACGAAGCCGCGCAAGACCTTGGCTGCAACCCCACGCAGGCCTTCTTTAAGGTGGTTATTCCCGAAATTATGCCGGGCATTTTGGCGGGCTTTTTAATGGCCTTTACCTACTCGCTGGATGATTTCATTATCAGCTACTTTACCGCCGGTGCCGGCTCGCAGACGCTGCCTATCACCATCTTTAGCATGACGCGTCGCAAGGTAAGCCCAGAAATTAACGCACTTTCCACCATTATCTTTATTGTGGTGCTTGCGGTGCTGCTGCTGTATAACCTCTATGACGCACGCAAGGTACGGCTGAACCGCCGCCGCCAGACAGGGGGAGGTTCGCTGCTATGAAAAAGCTAACCACAGCGGCCCTTGCACTGCTGCTTTGCACCCAACTGCTGGGTCTGCCGGCCCAGGCGCTGGAGGTTGCAGACGAGGAATATTACCAGCAGCTGCAGGGCCAGCGCATTACTCTGAATGTTTACAACTGGGGCGAATATATTTCGGACGGCTCGGACGATTCTTTGGATGTAAACAAGGAATTTGAAGAGCTTACCGGCATACGGGTGGTATATACCACCTTTGCCAACAACGAAGAGCTATATGCCAAGCTGCGCAGCGGCGGCGTAAGCTACGACGTTATTATCCCTTCCGATTATATGATAAGCCGTATGCAGCGCGAAGGCATGCTCGAAGAACTCAACTTAGAGAACATCCCCAACCTTTCACTTCTTTCAGAAGAGTTTCGCAGCCCCAGCTTTGACCCCGGCCACCGCTACAGCGTGCCCTACACCTGGGGCACAGTGGGTATTATTTACAATACTACAATGGTAGACCCGGCAGACGATTTAGAAACCTGGGACATTTTGTGGAACGAAAAATACTTGGGTAATATCTTAATGTTTGGCAACCCTCGCGACGCCTTTGGTATTGCTTTGAAAAAAGCGGGCTACAGCTTGAACCCTGCCAACCTAGAGCAGGTAGATGAGGCTGCCGAGCTGCTAAAGACCCAAAAGCCGCTGGTGCAGGCTTATGTAATGGATGAAATCTTCGACAAAATGACAGGTGGCGAAGCCGCGCTGGCCCCCTACTATGCGGGCGATGCAGTTACCATGATAGCCGATAACCCCGACCTTGCTTTTGCTGTGCCCCGGGAAGGCACCAATATCTTTATAGATGCGGCCTGCATCCCCAAGGGTGCCAAGCAAAAGCTGGCGGCCGAAATGTATATCAACTTTTTGTGCGAGCCGGAAATTGCAGCCGCCAACGCAGAATATCTGGGCTACGGCACCCCCAACGCCGGTGCGCTAGAGTTGCTGGATGAAGAAATTACCCAAGACCCCATCATCTACCCCGACGAAGAAATAATTGCCGCTGCTGAATATTTTAGCTACCTTTCGCCCGAGCTGGCCCGCCACATGGACGATAAGTGGACAGAAATGCTTTCGGACGACCAAAGCTACAGCCGCTGGCTGGTGCCTATCTTTTTGCTGCTTGCCATATTGGCTACACTGGCTATCAACGTTAGCCGTAGCCTACGCAAGCGGCGCGACCAAGGGCAGTTTTACAAATAAGGCTGCCATACGCTTCTTTTACTGCCGCTTTTGTGCGTTGGCACAGGGGCGGCAGTTTTTATGCACATATGGCAGAGGCACCGGCAAATTCTGCGCCTGGGGGCGTGGATTGAAATGCCACATTGTATATGCTATAGTAAGCACGTAGCCCCGCTCGGAGTAAAATTATTACCTTTCTGTATTGCAGCTAAATCAGCAGCAATTGAGCATATACAATACCGCTTAAAACAGGTGAAAAGATGAGTACAAAAAGCAAGGTCCTTGAATTGATTGAAAAAAATAGGGGCAAAAGCGTTTCCGGCTAATAAATAGCCGCTGAACTAAAAAATTCGCTCGCAGCCGGAAGGAAGTCTATAAAAACTAAAGAGC
>CAYYOY010000033.1:0-11050 GCA_964473265.1 uncultured Oscillospiraceae bacterium | reverse complement strand
GTTTCCCGGATGATTTTGAGTCATCTGCGTCTGCCATTCCGCCACACCGGCATAGGTATTCTATTTGCAAGGAACTTTATTAGTTTACAATATTCTGTAGTAAAAAGCAATACAAAAATTCCCTAACAGTTTGATATTTGCTGTGTGTGGGAATAATTATTGTTTATTTTTGCAAGCGTGTATGGTATCATACCCTTATATTGTTCCCACAGCAAAGCAAGGAGGAGCATATGAACGAAATTTTACAAATGTCCATGGAAGAGATGGCAGGCTGCAGTTTTTCCTGCACTTGCGGAAGCACCCATAGCCTAAACGTTGCTCACATTGCTATTGGAGAAAAGGTGCTGCCACGGCTTTTAGAGATGACACAGCCCTTCCTGGGCAAGCGCCTGCTGCTGTTCAGCGATACCAACACCCATGTGGTTGCCGGCCAAGAGGTACTTGAGCTGCTGCAAAACAACGGCTACAATATTAAAAGCTTCTGCTTTGCCACCGGAAACAATATTCTCGTACCGAACGAAGCTGCCATGGGCCGTATGCTTATGGAACTGGAAGCGGGAACCGGCCTGCTTGTGGCGGTTGGTTCTGGCACTCTGAATGACCTTACCAAATACCTTTCGGCACGCACAGGCATACCCTACATAATTGTTGGTACGGCACCCTCTATGGATGGCTACCTTTCCGATGGAGCCCCGCTTATTTGCAGTGGGTTTAAGCATTCTTACCCTGCCACGTTAGCCTATGGCGTGGTGGGCGATATTGAAATTATGTGCGGCGCCCCCCTGCGTCTTATCCGCGCAGGCTATGGCGATGTACTGGGCAAAATAACCGCGCTGGCCGAATGGCAGCTAGCGGTGGAAAATATAAATGAATACTACTGCCCCACCTGTGCCACATTGGTGCGGCGAGCGCTTGAACGCTGCACCACCAGCCCAGGCGCGCTGCAAAACCGCCAGCCCCAAGCAATTGCCTACCTTATGGAGGCACTGGTTCTAACAGGGGTTGCCATGGGGCTCATTGGGCTTTCGCGCCCGGCTTCAGGTTCCGAACACATTCTGGCCCACTTTTGGGAGATGGCAAAACTGGCCGGCGGAAAAACTCCCGAGCTCCACGGCATTCAGGTGGGGGTGGCAACGCCCATCATTGCCCGCTTGTTCGAGCTACTGCGGGGGGATATTCCTTCTGCTGCGGCAGAGCTTTGCCCGCCACACGAGCAGCTGGAAGCACTGTTGGCTGCGGAAGGCATACCCACCCACCCGCGCGACATAGGCATAGACAAAGATCTTTTCTACCGCAGCCTGCGCGAGGGCTATGCCATACGCGAACGCCACACGCTGCTGCGCTATGCCCACAACCTGGGTAAGCTGGAATATGCCGCCCAAGTTTTGACAGAAAGGGTTTATTCATAATGCAACATAGCAAACTGTTATTGCAAGATATTGAACTCTTCGTGCTAGATATGGACGGAACATTTTACTTGGGAGAAAGCATACTGGAAGGTTCACTGGAATTTATTGAACGACTGCGCAGCACAGGCCGGCGTTTCTTGTTCTTTACCAATAACTCTTCCCGTCTGGCGGGCCATTACCGGCAAAAGCTAGCAGGCATGGGCTGCAAGGTAGAAGAAGGGGATATTTTAACCTCGGGAGATGTTACTACCCGCTTTTTGCAAGCCCACTATTCGGGCCGCAGAGTATATTTGTTGGGCACACCACAGCTGGAAGCCGGCTTTTCGGTAGCGGGCATTCAGCTTGTGCACCACGACCCACACATGGTGGTAGTGGGCTACGATACTACCCTTACCTATGAAAAACTGGAAAAAGCCTGCCGGTTTATTCGCGGTGGCGCCGAATTTATTGCTACACATCCCGACATCAACTGCCCCACAGAGCAAGGTTTTGTGCCCGATTGCGGTGCTATGTGTGCCCTTATTACCAGCTCTACCGGCCGTCAGCCGCGCTATATGGGTAAACCCTATGCCGAAACAGTAGCACTGGTGCAACAGCACACTGGTGTAGCCCCCAGCCGTATGGCCTTTGTGGGCGACAGGCTGTATACCGATGTTGCCACTGGCGTAAACAATGGCGCCAAGGGCTTTTTAGTGCTTACAGGCGAAGCAAAACGTGAGGATGTACAAACCTCGAAGGTAAAACCCACCGCTATTTTTGCTTCTCTTGGCGAAATGGCGCGATATCTATAGCGTTAATCTCTATGTCTAGAGATTAAATAAAAGTTAAAAAAAGCAACTGCGTTTATGCACTTTTACCTATTTACTTGTTAAACTTTCATGATATAATAATTGCAATAGGAAGCAGTAAATTTGTTGAAAAAGGCTAACCCAGATGGCATAGTGGCCGAGCGTATTTTTGGCACATTTGCCAAAGTGAAATTGTATATTTTAAAAGGGCAAAGCTGTTGAAAAGCAGTGGCGCAAAGCCAAGGGTCTAACCCTCTGTAAATTCGCGCAAAGCAGCACAGAGGAAAGATAGCCGGTTGCAGAATAAAGAAGAAACAGAATTCTTTTAATAAGATATTCTTTTTTAACTTGGTCTTCAACCGCAACGCAAGGAGGTGGGCGGTTGAAGATTTCTAATTTAAAAAAAGTTTTAGGGCTAGTGCTTTTTGCACTGGTCTCATTTGTTAGTGTTGTTTTCATGTTCGAAGTTTTTTACCGTGTCATTCCCCAAAGCGTTGCCCGGGAGCCGAACATACAATTGCATGGGGTATCTTCGCATAATGCGGCGGCCGGCAAACAAATTGCTGGTGTTCTACAAACCCTGCGGGCAAATTCTGCTTTTGTGGGGCAGAAGGATGAAGGGGTATTGCTACCCCTGCTGGAAAACGAAAATAACCACAACGAGTTTGCTTATATTAGTGTTGGCACAAGCTGTAGGTCTATTGTGGATGAAAAAAGAAACATGGTTTTACCCCTACTTTCGGTTGCGCCAACCAGTGAGGTAACCAGCCGGGTTAGTTTTTTTCAAGGCCTAGCCGCTATGCTTACTTTTGGTGTTTCGGCAATTTTTTTAGCATTTATTTGCTGGCTGGTCTACACCCAACATAAGAACCAGAAATTAGTGCATCAAAATAGGTTAGATCTTGAGAGCATTACCGCCAATATTCCCGGCGGCGTTGTGCGTTGCCAAAACGATGAAAACCAGCATATAACCTTTTTTGCAGAAGGTTTTCTGCGTATGATTGGATACAGCCAGCAGGAGCTTTTCATGGAATTTGGCGCAGATCTAAGCCAAATGCTGCACCCCGATGATTGTGTAACCGCTTTAGCGGATATTCAACGACAGTTACAACTCAACAGCAAAAGCGAGGCAAAATATCGCATTGTACATCGTAAAAAGGGCTATATTTGGGTGCTGGATACTGCCAGCTTGGTGCACACCGCACGCGATGGCGAATGTATTTACCGCGTGTTTATGGATATTACCGATTCCATGGAGGCATTGCAGGAGCAGGCTATTAATAATGAGCGTTACCGTATTATTGCAGAACAATCGGACGGCATTATTTTTGATTACAACCTTGCCACGGGTGGCATTTATTACACCTCCAATTACGAAACTCAGCTGGGATACCCCCCGCCCACTGAAAATTTTCCCGATTGCATGATAGAACAGAACATTGTTTACCCCGAGGATGTTGAGCACTTTTTGCAGCTTTACCGTACACTGGAAGCCGGTGAGAGCTACCATGAACTGGAACTGCGCATTCGCAGCGCCGATGATAGCTACTACTGGTTTCTGATACGAGCCACGGCAATCTTTACATCAGACGGCTTGCTGGCCAAGGTGGTAGGGAAAATAAGCAACATACATAACCAAAAGCAGCAAACCCTGATGTTAAAAGATATGGCCGAGCGCGATTCGCTTTCAGGCCTTAGCAACAAGATCGCTACCCACCGTGGAATCGAAGCCTGTCTGGAGCAGGAGACCGGCGAAAAATACCATGCGCTTTTCCTGCTGGATATTGACAACTTTAAGGCTGTAAACGATAACCTTGGCCATATCATTGGCGATGCAGTAATTACCGAGGTTTCTTCCAAGCTGCAACGGCTCTTTCGCTCGAGCGATATTGTAGGTCGTGTAGGCGGAGATGAATTTATGATATTTATTAAGGATGTTTACGACCTGCAGTTGCTTTACGAAAAGGCCGAGGCAATATTGGAAATCTTCCGCACTACGCGCACCGGGGGAGCGGGGGAATATGCTATTTCGGGTAGTCTAGGCATTGCCTGCTACCCAGCCGATGGCGTGAATTTTGCACAGTTATATGAAAAGGCTGACCTTGCACTGTATGCCGCAAAACGCACCGGTAAGGCCAATTACCGTTTTTACGAAGAGGGCCTGCAAGCAGGCGAGCAGCCGGAAGCGCCCCTCCAGCCCGTACCTGAGGATATGCCTAAGTGCTGAGAGCATTGTTTTTTCGGAGCTCAGCAGCTACCGATAAGCGCTGCCCGGCAAATTCTGCCTAGTGGTAGGCCAAGAAAAGGGCAAGGGAATTCCCATGCGGGAATTCCCTTGCCTTTTTCTTGCAAAATTTGCCGAGACGGCTTGGGGGCTTGGCCGGCTACTCGCCGCCAAACACAATGCCAACCTGCTTACGAGCTGCTTCCAAAACCTCGGCAACCTCAAGCATCTGGCGGGTATACTCCTGGTAAGCTGCCCTGTTGCCATCCAGCAGCACACCGGCAAAGGCAGTGCATTCATACACCAGGTCGTTTTCAAGGCGCTGTTCAAATATTTCATGGCGTTGCCCGTTTTTTATAAGGGTGGCGGCGCGCAGCTCGGCAATGTGCTCTATATGAATGCACCCGTTTTCGCCCGAAATTTCGCAGGGCAGGGCAGTGGAGCAAATTTTTGAAGCGGTAAGCACACACACCTTATTGGGGTCGGTCAAGGTGAGCACGCCCAAACCATCGGTGCCGCTTTCCAGCTTGTAGGCGCGGAAATCCATCTGCTCTGGTTTGCCAAAAAGCTCCAGCGTAGTGTAAATATTGTAAACGCCCATATCGTAGCTGGCGCCACCGGCATATTGGGCAGTAAAAATGGGCGGGTTTTCGCCGCGCTTGTAGGCATCAAACTTAGAGGAATAGTTCATATGGTTAATATGCGCGTAGCGCACAGGGGCAATTTCGGCCAAGGCCTCTTTCAGGCGGCGGGTATTGGGGTTGTGCATGGAACGCACAGCCTCCAGCACAAACAGGCCTTTGCTTTGGGCCAGCGCCAGCATTTCTTTGGTTTGGGCGGTGTTGGCAAAGGCAGGCTTTTCTACAATGACATGCCGACCACCCTGCAGAGCCTGCTTGGCCTGGGCATAGTGCATGCCGTTGGGGCTGGATATGTACACAATGTCTACATTGGGGCTTTGCAGCATGGCTTCTAGGCTGTCGTACACCTCGGAAATATCATTTTTCGAGGCAAAGGCCTGGCCGGTTTCCATCTTTCGGGAATATACCGCCGTAACGCTAAAGCTGCCGCACAGCCGGGCGGCCTGCAGGAATTTTTCAGTAATCCAAGATGTGCCAATTACGCCTATTTTCATAGCCAATTCCTCCCTGTATGGGTATTGTCTGCAAATATTGTAGCATGAATTGGGCCTGTGAACAAGCCTGCCGGGCGGGCCGGGGCACAAAACGGCGCCCCTATAAAGGGACGCCGTTTTGCCTAAACAGTTATGCGCACACGGTGCTGCAGGCAGCGCCGTAAAGGGGAGTTAATCCAGCCTGAAGCGGAATTCTTCCAGGCAGTTTTGCAGTGCCAGGGGTGTGTCGGGAAAGGTGAACCCCAGAGCTTTCAGCTTGGAGGTATCTAGCCGAACATCACGGTAGCTGCCCTGAACAGCCTCTACCAGTTGGGCTATGCGCGCCTCTGAAAGGCCTATTTGCCGCAGAATATGGCAGGTAATATCATAGCGGCTTGCATCGTTATGGCTACCTATGTGGTACAAGCCATAGGGAATGGTAAAAATCTTTTCAAACTGAGTAATAATATCATATACATAGGTTAGGCCGCGGAACTCGTTGTTGGTAATAGCGACCTTTTCGCCCCGAAGAGCCAACTGCAGCGTGTTCCATAAAATGTTGGGGTTAATACCACCCTTGCGCTCGGGTAGACCAAACAGCCAGGTAAAACGCAGCACCCACAGCTCAGGCAAAATTTCGGCTAGCAGGCCTTCGGCCTCCAGCTTGTTCTGGCCATAAACTGTATCGGGCAGAGGTGTGTGTGTTTCGGTGTAGGGGCCCTTTTCAGGGTTGCCGTTAAACACCTGCTCGGTGGAAATAAACACAAGCTTACTGCCGTGGCGCTTGGCGGCCCGGGCTACGTTTACCGCGCCCTCTACGTTTACCTTGTGGGCAAGCTCGGGGTGTTTATTACAAAAATCGGTAACGGCTATGGCAGCCATATGTATAATATATTGCGGCTGTATGCGGGCTACGGTTGCTTCTACTGCGGCTGCATCGGTAATGTCCAGGTCGCCCTTATCGGTAGAGAAAATTTCGTACCGGTCGCGGTAATACTGCCGGAAGCGCGTGCCAAAAAAGCCATCGCCACCCGTTAGGAGGATTTTTTCCATCCCCACAACCTCCCTGTTCTTCCTAATTGTTATTGTTTATTCTTATTATACACCAGCTTATGCGGATTTCAACCCGAATGCCTAAGACAATATTCAAATTTTTACCGCAATGCCGGAAGGTGAGGCTCTGTTCAATGAACACAGCCCCACCTCGCTCGAAATACTATGATGTCATTATCCATATACCAGTCTGACGTCTAGCGATTAGGTTTTTTCTGGTTACGCAGAATGAGTGGCTGGGCGTAGTGGTTTACCTCCCACAAAATATGCTCAAGATCCAACGTCTTAAATTCGCCCTGCTCGTAGAGAATCTGCCCCCGCACCATGGTAAGCACAACGTCTGAACCCCGGGCGCTGTACACCAGTGTGGAAAGTGGATCGTAGCAAGGGGTAAGGTGGGGTGCGTCCAGCTCCAGCAGTATTAAGTCGGCGTCCATACCCACGGCCAGCCGGCCACATTCGGCCTCGCGGCCTTGGGCGCGGGCGGCGTTTTGGGTGGCGAGGCGCAGCACCTGCTCGGCAGGCAACAAGGTGGGGTCATCCCCCATGGTCTTTTGCACAATGGCGGCGGTTTTAAGCTCCTCAAATAAATCGTGCGAATTATTTGAACAAACACTATCGGTACCCAGGCAAACGTTTACGCCAGCTTTTAGCAGTGCCGGTACGCGTGCTATGCCTGCTGCCAGCTTCAGGTTCGAAACAGGGTTGTGCACGGCGGTTACACCATGTTGTGCCAGCAGGGCAATATCTTGGTCGCTCACCCACACGCAATGGGCGGCAGTGGTTGGCAGGCTGAAAAGGTCTGCCTGTGCAAACACCGCCGCAGGGGTTTTGCCATACTTTTGAATGCACTCTTCGTGCTCGCGCTTGGTTTCAGAAAGGTGCAGATGCAGGCGCAGACCGTTCTCTTGGGCAAAAGCAAGCTCTTTTTCCCACACGGCGGGGTGCGAAGTATATTCCGCGTGAATAGCCGCATCCAGCCGCATCCGGCCGGCATCGGCCATATGGTGGTGCAGCAATACTTCGTGGGCTTCCTGGGTGGCTCTGTTTTTTTCAAAATTAAATTTTGCGGCATCAAAATCGGTAATACCATTTGAAATATTAGCCTTTATGCCGCTTTGCAACACAGCTTCGGCCAGGCTCGGCAGAAAGAAATACATATCGGTAAAGGAGGTTGTACCGTTGCGTAGCATTTCAGCAATGGAAAGTAGGCAGCCGGCGGCCACTGCACGTTCATCCAGACCGGCTTCGGCGGGAAAAATATGCTCAAACAGCCATTCCTGCAGTTTAAGGTCATCGGCATAGCCCCGCAGTACGCTCATGCCAATATGGGTGTGGCCGTTAATAAGCCCAGGCATAAGCAGCTTTTTGCGGCCGTCTATAGTGCGGGCTGCCGGCTGCTGCGGGGGTTGGCTATCTAAATAGCAAATGCGGCCGTTCTCTACCCCCAAAAACGCGTTTTGCAGCACGGGGCAGTCGGCGTTCATGGTAACCAGGGTAATGCTCTTGAATAAAATGTCCATACGCACCTCTTAGGGGCAGGCTTTGTGCCCGCTATTCTGCTTCTATTATACAGCCAAGGCTGGAAATTACAAGGTTGCGTTGCTTGACAGCGCTTACCGTATATGGTAAAATATCACTTGCCGCATGTTCTGGGCTATATTAAGTGCGTGTAACCGCCGCCCAGCTTACAGCGAGACTATTCGAAAGAGGACAAGACATGTACGCAGTGATTGAAACCGGCGGCAAGCAGTACAAGGTTACCCAGGGTGACGTTGTATACATTGAGAAGCTTGAAGCCAAGGCAGACGAAGTGGTGCAGTTTTCCAACGTGGCGCTCATTGGTGGCGGCACAGCTCCTGTTGTGGGCAACCCCCATATTGCAGGTGCTGCAGTAACCGCAAAGGTGCTTAAAAACGGCAAGGCCAAGAAAATTACCGTTTTCACCTACAAAGCCAAGAAGAACAGCAAGCGTAAGCAGGGCCATCGCCAGCCGTATACAAAGGTTGAAATTTTAGAAATACTGCAAAGCGGCGCGAAAGAGCCCGCAGCCAAACCGGCAGCGGCTGCTGTTGACACCGCTGTAGCAACCGAAGCTGCGGCTGAAAAGAAGGCACCTGCCACCAAAAAGCCCGCAGCAGCTAAGACAGCCACTGCTGAAAAAAAGCCGGCAGCAGCCAAAACCGCAACTGCCGAAAAGAAACCGGCCGCAGCCAAGAAAACTGCCCCTAAAGCAGAAGGCGAAGCAAAGCCGGCAACCAAGAAAACGGCTAAAAGCGAGGTGACTGAATAATGGCACATAAAAAAGGTGTAGGCTCTACAAAAAATGGTAGAGATTCCGAATCTAAACGGCTTGGCGTTAAGCGCGCCGACGGCCAAATCGTGCTGGCAGGCAACATTCTGGTGCGTCAGCGCGGCACACATATCCACCCCGGCAACAATGTGGGCATTGGTTCGGACGACACACTCTTTGCTCTGGTAGACGGCAAGGTTCGCTTTGAACGTCTGGGCAAAGACCGCAAGAAGGTTTCGGTTTATCCCGCATAAACCGCTTAAAAAAATCAGCCGGTTCCGGCTGATTTTTTACTGTCTGGGCACCTATACTAAAATACAACTTTAAGGAACCTTAACAACCTCCCAAAAGCCAAAGGAGGCTAGTACGTGCAACTTTTTGTCGACCAGGTAAAAATTCGTATACGCGCGGGCAAAGGTGGCGACGGTGCCATTTCTTTCCACCGCGAAAAATATGTAGCGGCCGGCGGGCCGGACGGTTGCGACGGCGGCCGTGGCGGCAATGTTGTTTTTCAGGCCGACACCAACCTTTCCACCCTGCTTGATTTCCGCTATAAGCACAACTTTGCCGCCGAGGACGGCCAAAACGGTGGCGGCAAGCGCTGCACCGGTAAAAGTGGTAAAGATTTGATAATCCGCGTGCCACAGGGAACAGTAATAAAAGAAGCCGAAACCGGGCGCATTCTTGCCGATATGTCGGGTGTGCAGCCAAAGGTTTTGGCCAAGGGCGGCCGTGGCGGCTGGGGCAACAGCCATTTTGCCACCCCTACACGCCAGGTGCCCAACTTTGCCAGGCCCGGCCTGCCGGGCGAGAGCTTCGAGCTGGAGCTGGAGCTCAAACTGCTGGCCGACGTAGGGCTTGTGGGATTCCCAAATATTGGTAAGTCTACCCTTATTTCGGTGGTAAGCGCAGCTAGGCCCAAAATTGCCAACTACCACTTTACTACCCTGGTGCCTGTGCTGGGGGTTGTTTCGGCAGGGGAAGAACAGAACTTTGTGGTGGCCGATATTCCCGGGCTTATTGAGGGCGCGGGCGAGGGCATTGGCTTAGGCCACGCTTTTCTGCGGCATGTGGAGCGCTGCCGGCTTATTGTGCATGTGCTGGATGCTTCGGGCTGCGAAGGGCGCGACCCGCGGGAAGATTTTGAAATTATCTGCCGGGAACTGCAGCACTTTAACCCCACGCTGGCCCAGCAGCCCATGCTGGTGGCCGCCAACAAGTGCGACATTGCCACGCCGGAACAACTGGCCGAGCTGGAAAGCTTTATTCTTGCCAAGGGTATGAAATTTTACCCCATTTCGGCCGCTACCCACCAGGGCGTGCGCGAGCTGGTGCAGGCCGTTTGGGCCGCGCTGCAAAAGCTGCCGCCTATCCGTGAATACGAGCCCGAAGAGCTACCGCCCGAAGTGCTGCAGGCCCGTATGCGCAAAAATGAGTTTACTATCCGCAAAGAGGACGGCATATTTATCATAGAGGCCGACTGGCTGCTGCAGGTGCTGGGTTCGGTGAATATGGAAGATTACGAATCGCTGCAATACTTTCAGCGTGTGCTGCGCCAAAGCGGCATTATCGATAAGCTGGAAGCCATGGGTGTACAAGACGGCGATACAGTTTCTATTTTGAATTTTGCCTTTGAGTATGTTCGGTAAAACAGGCGGGGAGTGGTATTTACGCAAACCTTGCAGGAAAACCCAAAGCTCTTAAACCCCGCAACCCTTGCGTTTGTGGGGGACGCGGTATACGAGCTAATGGTTCGTACCCGTTTGGCTGGCAATGGTAGTCTGCCGGCCGGCAAGCTGCATACATTGGCGGTGCTGCGGGTAAAAGCCCCGGCGCAGGCCAAGGCTTACGAGCTGCTGTTTGCCCAGGCAACACCCGAAGAGCAGGCTATATTAAAACGTGGCCGCAACGCCAGCGGTGTGCGTGCGCCAAAATCTTCTCAAACCATAGACTACCGCAAGGCCACGGCGCTGGAAACACTCTTTGGCTACCTTTACCTCAAGGGCGAAAGCCGGCGGCTAGAGGAACTTTTTACCTTGGCGTTGGCATGCATTGAAGCGGAGGAGGAAAACCATGGCCAGGTTGAATGTTAAGCAGCTTTCGCTGGATTTGCTATATGATATTATGGGTGGAATTTTGTTTGGTGTGGGCATTAACTGCTTTACGGCA
>CAYYOY010000032.1:0-11127 GCA_964473265.1 uncultured Oscillospiraceae bacterium | reverse complement strand
CTTGTGGTAATTTACACCACTTGATTTTTTAAAAAATAAAAAATATAATATAGAGTAACGGAGGTGTGTGCTGTGAAGCGTATGATGACTTTCCTGCTTGCATTCGGCATGCTGCTTACCTTGTTTGGGTGTGGTCCGCGCACTGCTCCGGGGCAACAAGAAGCCTCTCAATCTTCCTCTGTGGTGCAAGAGCAGAGCTCCGACAGCCAAAGCGCATTGGATGAAAGCAGCAGCCCGGAAAGCACTTCGAGTGTTTCGGGTAATGCCGGTGTAGATAGCATTTTGAAAACCCTGACAGAGCTTGAAGAACTTATGAATTCGATGGATACTATTAGCGATAGTGAACTTATACTACCATAAAGGAGATGAGCAAATGAAAAAGTTAATTAGTATTGCCATGGCGGGTGCGCTTGTGCTCTCTATGGCCACCGCTGCATTTGCTGTCAAGCCAGATACCAATGTAAACCCTGGCAAGAGCACGGCAGAAAAAGCACCTAACGAGAAGAAGAACCAAGCCGAAGATAAAAAGGCCGAAAACCAAGAGAGAAAGGCCGAAATGCAGGCTTCTAAAGAGGCTGCTGCTGCCAAGCGCGATGCTCTGAACAAAATGCGTGACGAAAATAACGAACTGGCGAAGCAAAACGGGGCACTGCGTGAAGAACTTTCTGCCGCGCTGGAAGCACTTAAAGCCGGTGAACAAGAGCTCGACCCAGCCATTGCCGAACAGCTTATGCAATATAAAGAACGTATGCAGGCCGTCATCACTTCTTACGCTGAAACAAAAGGCGACTTGAAGGCAGAGCTTGAAGCAAACAAGGCTCTGGCGCAAAATTCCGATTACAAGGGCATAGAACAGCGTTTTATAAATATTACAGCCGTGCTTACCGCCAGAAACCAACGCCTTGTTGAGCTGAACACCATTTTGAAAGAAATGGTTGCATTGGTAAAATAGCATATGCCTTTATTAAAGGAACAGGTTTTGCCTGTTCCTTTTCTTTTACCCTAGCAAATCTTTTAGATGTAAAGCTGTGTAAAGCAAGCTTGACATTTTCTGCAAAGCGAGCTATACTAAAAATGCAAAGCAAACTTTACACCGGGAGGCGGTCCTTTGAAAACCAGAATTGCGGAATTGCGAAAGAAAAACAAAATTTCACAAGAAGAGCTCGCCTTGGCTGTTGGTGTAACGAGGCAAACCATTACCTCTTTAGAGGTTGAAAAATATACGGCATCTTTGGTTCTAGCCTATAAAATAGCAAAATTTTTTGGCACTACCATAGAAGATGTATTTGATTTCTCAAAAGTGGAGGAATTATAAAATGGAGCATTTCAGGAATGCCCTGCGACGCAGAATGGTTCTGTTGGTAATGTATAACATCGTGCTCATTGCCGTTGTGGGTTTTGGCCTTTTGCTCCCCACTGCCGGGCAAAGTGAAGGAGCAGCAAGTTTTATGACGGGTTTTCTTTTGGGGCTATATGCGGCTGTGCAAGGTGCGCTCGTGCGTTTGGCTGTTAAATATACAGCTGCACTGAAAAACAAGGAAAAATTAAAGGCAGAATATATTTACGAAAATGACGAGCGACAAAAATTTATACAGGCCCAAATAGGAGGAACGGGCATTCATATTATTTTAGGCGGGTTGACAATTGGCACTATTGCAGCCGGGTTTTTGAATGAAACGGTGTTTTTCACCTTGCTGTGTGCCTTGGCATTCAGTGTGTTGGTAAAAGGTGCCTTAAAGATACATTACAATAGAAAGGTGTAAACAGCAAAATGGAACGCAAGAAAATTGGTAAAATGCTTGCATTTGGCATGTTCTTTTATTCGCTTAGCATATTGATTTCTCACACACCACTAGCCCAAACATTCATAAGCCCTATGAACGATTTTTTATCGGGCGTAGGGGTAGCACTTATTATTCTGGGAATTGTTCCGACACGGGCAACAGCGAAAATTAAGAACTATAAGAACAGTTTATTTTACAACAAGTAAATAGTGTTTAACGCAGCAAGCGCCACGGAACCAACCGGTTCCGTGGCGCTTTTGGTGAACAGTTTATATTATAGCTTTCCGGCGGCCAGCAGGGCATCCTGCTCTCGGCGCAGCTGGTATATAAACGAGCTTTCGTCCATTTCTACCATATCGTAGGTGATGAGCTGGCCTTTCTTGGCGGCTGTTTTCATGCGTATTTTGTCGTTCACCAGCCCCAAGGGCAGTGCGTTGAGCGCTTTGGCCTGGGAGTAGGTATGGATGCTGCCGTATACCGTATAGCCGCCAATGCCGTCCAGATATTCCCCTGCAGCAAGGTCGCGCTTGGCAATGGTGGTGGTTTCAGAAAAAGGCGCACCGGGCATGGGCACAATGCTGGGCTGCTTGTGCAGCAAAATGCGGGCTACCGACATAGGCGTTTCCAGGCTGGTAAGGTGGTAGGGGCGGAAAAGGGTGTAGTTGGGGCCGTCGCCCATGAGCAAATAGCGCATTTCGTGGTGCACCTCGGGCAGGCTGCTGGTGATGACGGCAAACACCCCCGGCGCGACACCGTTGATGTAATCTACCACGCCGTAACGGTCCAGCATGCCGCCCTCGCCTTTTAGCCGAAAGAGGCCTGCAAGCTGTTGCACGGTGGCCTGGCTGCCCGTGCCGCCGGGAACATCGGGCAGGAAGCCTGTGGCGTTGGACATTGCCGTGAGCTCTACCATGGTTTTGCTGCCATCCTTAAAGGAGGCCAGCATGCGCGGGCTCATGCGTTTTTTCAGGGCTTCCTCGCGCACGGTATCGGGGGTAGAGGTAATGTCTACCTTGTTGTTTTTGCCCTTGCCCAGTGCCAGCACTTCAAAGCCCAGGGTGGTGGCGAAATCGTAAAGCTCCATTACAGCGCCGGGTTCATCCCCCGCCGAGCCGGTGTAGATAACCCCCTGCCGCTGTGCCAGTTGGTAGAGCAGCGGGCCCACCACCACATCGGTTTCCACATTGAGCATAATAATATGCTTACCGGCCCGAATGCTTTCCACCGCCAGCTTGGCACCCACTTCGGTAATACCGGTGGCATCTACAATGCAGTCTACCCCGGCGGTTTGGGTGGCCATGTGGGCGTCCTGCGCCACCACATATTTACCGGCCTTAATGTAGTCGTCGGCCTGGCCGGGGGTTTGGGCAACTTTTATTTCTTCTTCGGGAACACCGGCGTTGCGCAATGCCATATGGGCATTTTCCGGCACAATGTCAACCACCAGCGCCGGGCGCATGCCCTTCATAAATACCGTTTGGCTCACCAGGCCGCGGCCCATTTGCCCCGCACCTATCACAGCTATGCGGATAGGCCGGCCTTGTTCCTCCAAAGCGAGCAGTTGTTTTCCTATTCCAAACAAACGCAACCATCCTTTCA
The DNA here is from genome assembly GCA_964473265.1 of uncultured Oscillospiraceae bacterium. Lineage (GTDB taxonomy): Bacteria > Bacillota > Clostridia > Oscillospirales > Ruminococcaceae > Heteroruminococcus. Next base: position 7,744 of record CAYYOY010000032.1, on the reverse strand, counting down.
AGGGGTCTCGCCAACCCTTGCGGTGGGTTGCCTTATTATTATGCTATAATTTTTTAAAAAAGCAACTGTCTTTACCAATAGTTTATACATTTACGGCAATCATTTTAAAAGTGATAACAAAAACTACCCGCAAAGCAGGAGCGGGTTGTGGAATTTCCATAATTCTGGTAAAAAATTAACAGGTGAATAAGTAGAGGCTTAACACATAATGCGCCTACCCCAAAAACTGGACAAGGGTACCTCGTGGTTGACCCAACAAAAAACGGCGCAGGAAAAGCAAAAAAGTAAATATCTACCGGCTGAGCTACCGTACCAAAATAGATAGTTTTTGCTTTTTTTGTTTTCTACTGTAAATTTGGCCGGTATGTAAAAAGCCGTGGTGCATTCCACGGCTTTTGTGTGTTTAAGGCGATAGTGCCTCTGGCTGGGCCCCAGGCGGTGGGCTTGCTTTTCGGCCAATGCTGAAAAGCAGCAGCAAAACCGGCAGCGCCAGCTGGAAGATACCGCAAAAATATTTGTAGGCAGGGGTAAAATCGAACATCTCCATGGTGCTGCCAAAAATAAAGCAAGCGTACATCATCACCAGCAGCGTAACGGGGGCGACCAGCGCCTTGCGCTGCTCTATGCCCAGCAGGCGGGCAATGCCCAGCGTGGCGGCGTATACGCAAACGCACACACGCACCACCCCGCCGGCCAGAAAAATGCCCGAAACCAACGCTTCTATACGAGTGAGAAAGTTACCAATGTTAATTAGCCCCACAGCGGTGTAGGAAGGAAAGTAGAGCCGCGAAAGGGTGGGTGCCCCCAGCACGAAAATGTTTCGCAGGTTGCCCAGCAGAATAATACCCGCACCCAGTAAAATGCCCCAGCTAAACACCCGGGCAGGTTTGGCACCCTTATGCACCTTGGGCAGAATGGTCATAAACACCACCACTTCGCCCATGGGGAACATGGAAAGTGAAAAGCCCCCCAACAGCAGCTGCCCGGGGGTTTGCCCCAACACCGGTAGAATGAATTCTGGCACCATCTCTTTTACCAGCAAAATTGTGGTTAAAATGGTAGAGCCTATAATAACCGGCAGCATAAACTTAGAAAACTTGCCCAGCACGCTAAGCTTGCTTTTGGCAAAGAAAAGGCAGGTTAAGCCGAAGGGAATTACCATAATGAACTGCGGGGTTTCGGGCAGTGAAACTACCTCTATAAATTCGGTAAAGCTGCGCAGTGCCATGGCGGCAATTTGTAAAAAGTAAAACACAAACAGCCAGCCTACCAAGCCACCCAGCAACCCGCCCAACGTTTTTTGGCATATTTGAAAAAGGTCGTAACCGGGGAAGCGCTGCAGCAACAAGGCGTAGCCCCAGGTGAGCACCAGCGCAAAGACGAGCCCCACCAGCACCACCAGCCACTCGTCCTGCTTGCTGGCTGAGCTGCCTGCCGTGGCCAGCGTGTTACCCACTATGAATACGGCTATCATAGCCGAAGCCTGCTTGGAGGTTATTTCGGTTCGTTCCACCGCGTCACGCTCCTTTACAAAATTCCAAAGCTGCGTACCGCCTGTATATAGGCAGACATTATCCCCTGTGTGGGGCTGGGGGGCATCCAGTTAAAATCCATCATCAGACGCAGCAGGTACGAAAAGCCCAGCAGTATACCATAAGTGGCAATCAGCTTGGTGTTGCGCCGCTGCCCTTGGCCGGGCTGCTTAATAATGGGGATATAATCTACCACCACAATAATGGCATAGAGCAGCAGGCTTATAAAAAAGTGCATACTCATGGCTTAACCCCCTATAGCCGAACCGGCTAGAATTTGCTTGGGCGAATAGCCGCTGCTGCGGATATGCACCTTGGCCTTTACTTCTACCGGCAGGCTGGGCAGCTGTTGCCGCCAGCCGGGCTTAAACTGCTGCCATGTGGCGGGCTTAGCGTTGTAAATTTCGCGCCCCAGGCCCAGAATATCGGCCCTATAGTTGCCGCGGGTGCCCTGCAGCATTTGCTGCACCCCTTGCTCCACGGCCCGTGCAATCTCGGCCTCGGCCTGGGCACGGCCCTCTTGGGTGAGCAGGTCTATGCCCTGCGCAAGCTCGTTTAGGCCTACAATGCTTTCCACCTCAATAGAAAAGCTTACGCCGCCGGAGGTAAAGGCGGGGTGCACCCGCACCTTGGTGGCAAAAACCTCGGCACTCAGGTGGCTGTTGGGTTGGCCGGTGGGGCTGAAATCGATTAAACCGCCGTGGCTCTTTCTATTTACCAGCATGGCGTATTTGGTCTGCTCTTGGGTAATATAGCCCGCCAGCCGCTGCCCCACAAACACCGCCGAGCCTTCCAGCTGCACGGTGGGGGTTTCACCCTGGGGTACAATATTGCAGGCCGGCAGCAGAGGGTCTTTGCCTTCTCCGGCCAGGCTATCCATTACCTGGTAGAGCTTGGCCTGGGTGCTCATGGGCTGGCTCTTGGCAGTAGAATGCAGTGCCTTTTGCAGCGAGAAAGAAACCACCCCGCCCTCCATGGGCTTGGCTGCAAGAATATCTGCCGCCTTGGGGGTGCGTGCCACAAACATCTGCATGGACATGCGAATTTCATGGTCGCGGAAGATTACGTCCAGTATGGGAAGAATATCCTGCCGGGCAATCTCTTCACTTAAAATAACCACCACGCAGTGGCTCATGTTTAGCTTTTTAGAGGTAATGCCCACCATGCTGCGCAGGGCTTCTATAAGGTTATCGCCCTGCACCTGCACTGTTTTGCCCGAAACGTTTTCTCCCTCGGTATCAATAAGCTCGGCGGTAATGGTGTAGGCCTTACCGCTGATGCCTGTATCCACCGCAAAGCCCGCCACCATTACGGTATCTTCCATTTCGGAATAATTATAGCAGCCGCCCAGCAGCAGGCAGGCCAGCAGCAGGGCAGTGCAGGCGGCCAGCCTATTCATGCTCGTTCCTCCCCCGCACATCGTCCAGCGCCATGGCGCGCGGGCGTGTGCGCATCTTCCACCACGGGCTGCGGGTAAAGCTATCTTTAATGGTTTGCATATCCAGCGTGGCAATATAGGCGGTATAATCAATGTTAAAGCTGCGCAGGCTCATAATGTGCAGCGCTACCATGGTTAGGCCAAAGAAGTAGCCGTAAATGCCAATAACAGCTGAGAACACCAAAAGCCCGGTACGCATGATGATGGTAGCGCCGGTAAGGCGCTTGTTCATAAGCCCGGTAATACCCGTAAAGGCGATAATAATAACCACCGGTGCGCTTACAATACGAGCCTCTACCGCCGCCGTACCAATAACCAGCGCACCCACTATGCTTAGCGCTTGTCCCATACCTTGTGGGGTGCGCATACCGGTTTCGCGCAATATTTCAAACACTACCAGCATACCCAAAAATTCTACAATAAGTGGAAATGGCATGCCCGTTCGCGAGCGCAGTATGCTTACGGCAAGGTTTGTGGGTATCATTTCTTCGTGAAATGCTACCAGCGAAAGGTAAAGCGCCGGCAGGCTTATGGTAATAAAAAAGCTTAAAAAGCGGATAAGCCGGGCAATAGAGCCATAGTAAAAGTTTAAATAGTAATCGTCGTTGGTGTGGAAGTTTTCCACCAGCACATAGGGGGCGGTAAGCACAATAGGGGTGCCGTCTACCACAATGGCAACCCGGCCTTCCAGCAGTTTAGAAGCCACAATATCCGGCCGTTCGGTGCTACCCAGTGTTTTAAAGGGCGACCAGCGGTTATCCTTTATTAGTTCCTCAACATAATTGGCATCCAGAATACCGTCTATATTAATGGCAGCCAGCCGCCGTTTCACCTCTTTGAGCAGTGGCTTGTGCACCAGGCTTTCCAAGTAGCAGAGGCACACCTTGGTTTTGGTGCGCAGGCCTACATCTTGAAAGACAAATTTAAGGTCGTTGGTTAATATTCGACGGCGTATTAGTGCAAGGTTGAAAAGAATACCCTCGTTAAAGCCCTCGCGCGGGCCACGCAGCACCTTTTCGTTTTCTGGCTCGCTTACCGAGCGCACCATAAAGCCCTTAGAATTAAGAATGATGCACTTGGCGCAGCCCTCTATGAGCAGCAAGGTATCGCCATACACCATGGACTTAACAATCTCTTCGAGCTTATCGTCCATCTTGGTTTCGTTATTGAAAAGGACTTCTTTATTAATTTGCTCCAGCAGGGCTTCGCCGCTGGCCTTGGGCTTGCAGAGCATAAGCGGCTTAACCAGGCTTTCGATGAGCACCATGTTGTTGACCATGCCGTCTATAAAAATAGCAACGCATTCCACCCCCGGCGCACCACCAATGGTGAACTGCCGGTAGCGCACCGTGCCATCATCCTGGAACAACCGTTTGAAAAGGCTTATATTCACCGAAAGTGTTTCGCTAAGCTTGTTATCCGCAGGGTTTTGTTCGGGTGGTTGGGTAGCCTCGGGGTTTGGGTTGGGGTGTTGGTTTTCCTTCACGGCAAAACCTCCTTTGGCAGTATGCTGCAACAGTATTACTATTTCTTGGCTGGCGGGTATTTATACCAAATGGTTGCAGTTATAACCAATCTGACCTATAAACTGCAGGCAGTTTGCTTGCATGCCACAGGGCATGCGTTGACTATGCAGCCTATTAGACACACTCATTCGGGTGGGGTGGGGGCACCCTGCCCCATGCAAAGCGAATGCTGGTTTAGCCCTTGTGCCAGCCAAAAAGCTGCCGCCACACCCCGGTGTTGGGGGCTTTTTCCGGGCTTGTTTCTTGCTCTTGCCCATCCATCCAGGGAAACGCAAGATACCATATTCTGCGGTTACCCGCTAGTTCGCTGCCAAACACCACGCTGCCACGGCTGGTTTTCAGGTTGCGCATTACAAAGGCATTGGCGGGGCTTTGTGCCGAGGCTTCTATCAGGTTTATGCGTGCGGCTTGCAGGTTGTACGGCAGCACAACATGCAGCTGGGTTTGTCCGGTGGCCTTGCCCGCAATATTTAGGTAGGCAGGTGTGTCCGGCCCCCAGCGCAGCTGCAGGCCACTGCCGGCACCACCGGTATAGCCGCCCTGCAGCACAAGGTGTACGTCTTCCTGCAGCACAAGCTGTCCGTTGTTTTGCAGCCCACCCGGGGCAATGCTTTGGCCGGTGGCAAAGCGCAGGCTGCTTTGCTCGGCTATGTTCCAGCTGTAAGCGTGGTGTTGCCCGGCTGCCAAGGTTAGCTCGCTGCCCTGCTCTACACTAAGCAGGTCAAAGCTGTTTTCGCGGGTGCCAAAGTTGCCTTGGTAGGCCTTGGAATACTCTTGAAAGCGCAGCACCGCACGGTTGGCACTGCCGGTTTGAATGTAGCCGTCATAATCGGAACCACCCCGCACAAACACACTGGCCGTGCCCGTTACCAGGCTGTGGTAGCCCCGGTTTAATATGCCCCCGGCATAGACATTGCCGCCAATGCTACCGCCTTCCAAATAGACATTGGCATTGCCTACACTATCGCCCAGGGTTACCGAGCCACCATAGACAGCACCGTTTTCTATAATGCCACCCGCTATGGTTACATTGGAGGTGCCTATATGGTTGCTGCCCAGGTTGTTTACCACCAGCACTTCATCCTCCAGCGGCAGGGCCAGGTTAGGGTTGCTGGTGCCGCCGCCCACCACATTGCCCAAAACACGCCCACTTTTTATAAGCACATGGGTTGCGCCAATGCTAACATCGGCACTGTTGTAATCTACCACATCTTCCACGGCAATTTCGCCCAGCAGTGCGGTGAAGGCCTGCACATCAAGCCCTGACGCACGCGGATAATACAGCAGCGCTTCGCTGGGTTGTCCGTCCTGCGCCCATAGGGGCAGTGCACTGCCGTCCGAACGCAGAATGGCACCGTCCTTATCGCGCTCTACCACCACCCGGCCGCTGGGCAGCATTTCGTCTTGCAGCCTGCCGGCAGGGTTATAATCCAGCAGGTCGTAGTAGCCCTCGTTGGGGCCCAGAATGGGGTTGCGGTCGCCACCGTAAACCCCACGCACACTGCTATCGTTGCCAATATCCAGCGTAACTATCGAATCGTAAATAATACCAAAACCGTCCGACCCGCCAAAGAGAAACGGCATGTCCTCGCCGCAGTTTTCCACAATGAGTTCGCTGCGTTTAATAATCTTATCAATCCGTTTAGTGGTTCCAATTCCGGTGCCCCCAAAGCAAGCCACCAGCGGTCTGCGGGCGGTTTGTATGCTCTCATCCATTAGGGTTGTAAATCCGTTGGCAAAGGCTATGCTGCCGCTGCGGTCCTGGCCTATGGTAAGCAGGTCGTGCCGCGTCCATTCGGGCTGGGGGTAGTCTACCCATACTTCGTTTTGGGCGGCATGGGCTTGCAATGCTGCAAAGGGTAGGCAAATCAACAGCCCTAGCAATAGGGTGCGTTTCAGCTTATGATACAAATGCCGGCCACCCTTTCCTTGGAAGATATTTTTAGTAGTATTTACATATCCGGTAGCTTTATGACCCACACGAGCCGAAGGTGTATGCCGGAACATTTACAAAAGCCGGGTTTTTGCGTATAATACACTTGTACAAGCATATATTCACACTAAACGAAAGAGGTGGCGGCATGGCTGAAACAGCCTTTACCTTCCCCAAGCTGGATTTGCACCTGCACCTAGACGGCAGCATTTCGCCCCAGCTAGCCTGGGAGCTTGCCGAAGAATACGGCATACCCTTACCGGTTTCCAGCCTGCCTGCCCTGGCAAGCTGCATGCAGGTGCCGCCGACCTGCCCCAGCCTTACAGAATATTTGAAATGCTTTGAGCTGCCCCTTTTGGTAATGCAACGCCCCGAAGCCCTAGCAAGCCTAACAAAAGAGCTGGTCTGCCGCTTGGCGGCACAAGGGCTGGTGTATGCCGAGCTACGCTTTGCGCCCCAACTGCACACCGCCCAAGGCCTAACCCAGGCGCAGGTGGTGGAAGCCGTGTTGCAGGGCATGCACGAAGGCTGCACCCAAAACCCAGAAATAGACGTGGGGCTTATTCTTTGCACCATGCGGGGCAACACCACCCACGAACAAAACCTGGAAACCGTAGAAGTAACCGCCCAATACCTGGGCAAGGGCGTGGTAGCTACCGACCTTGCCGGTGCCGAAGCGCTCTTCCCCACTGCGGAATTTAACTATGTGTTTGCCCGGGCGCGCGAACTCGGCCTGCCGTATACCATACACAGTGGCGAAGTGGGCAACCTGCAAAGCGTGCGCGAGGCCCTGGCCCTGGGCACAAAGCGGCTGGGGCACGGCATTGCACTGGCACAGGATGAAACACTGGTGCGCCGGGCCGCCCAAGAGGGCATTGTGCTGGAATGTTGCCCCACCAGCAACCTGCACACCAAAATTGTACCAGAGGCCGGGCAGCATCCTATTCGCAAGCTGTTTGATGCCGGCGTGGCGGTAACGGTGAATACTGATAACATGACGGTTTCTAACACCACGCTGGATAAAGAATATCACCTGTTATGCGAGCAGCTGGGCTTTACCCGGCACGAGCTTATTCAAATGAACCTAAACGCCGCCCGGGCGGCCTTTGTGCCGGAAGAAAAACGCCGGCAGCTGATAGCCCTGCTGGAGGCCGCACGCTAGCGCAGCCAAGCACCCACAGAAAGGATTTAGCAAAACATGGAGCAGACAAATTTTGGCCAGCTGGAGGTTTCGCCCCAGCTGCTGCAGGCCATTGAAGCCATGGGCTTTACCGAAATGACCGAAGTGCAGCAAAAGGCCATTCCCCTTATGCTG